>NZ_JAUBSX010000060.1:0-47346 GCF_036704885.1 Microcoleus sp. F4-D5
GTGCGGGAGCGGGCGCTGGTGCCGGTGCGGGTGCGGGCGCTGGTGCTGGTTCGGGCGCGGGCGCTGGTGCGGGTGCGGTTGCTGGTGCTGGCGCGGGCGCTGGTGCTGGTACGGGCGCGGGCGCTGGTGCTGGTGCGGGCGCTGGTGCAGGCGCGGGCGCTGGTGCTGGTGCGGGCGCTGGTGTCGGTGCGGGTGCGGGCGCTGGTGCTGGTGCGGGTGTCGGTGCGCGAGTTGGTCTCGGTGCTGGTGCTGGTGTCGGTGCGGGTGTCGGTGCTGGGGCTGGTGCTGGGGCTGGTGCTGGGGCTGGTGCGGGTGTCGGCGCTGGTGCTGGTGCTGGTGCGGGCGCTGGTGTTGGTGCTGGTGTCGGTGCTGGTGTTGGTGCTGGTGTCGGTGCTGGGGCTGGGGCTGGTGTCGGTGCTGGCGCTGGTGCTGGTGCCGGCGCTGGTGTCGGTGCGGGTGTCGGCGCTGGCGTTGGCGAGACTGAAGAAGCCGTAATGTTAATTTGCGTCGGCTGTACTATTTGAGGGTCGGGGCTGAAAAAACCTCCCCGTGCAATCACATTTTCCTTTTTCTGACTCCCAGTAGCAATGCTCCCAACAGTACCGTTAAGTCTGTTATAGTCCGGGCCGACGCTGAAAAGAGTGTTCGAGGCTTCGCCGCCGTGGCGAATGGTGATATCTCCACCATTAGCGCTACCAGTCGCGGATGCGGAAATGCTGCAAGCTGGCGACAAGCAGTTGTTATCGTTTGTGAAAGTGCCTGTAGCTCGGAAATAACGGCCGGTTGTAATGTCAATATCTCCTCCGGCTGTTCGGCCTTCGGTGTTGATATGGGTTACTTCAATGTCGTTGCGGGCGTTGAGGGTGACTTCGCCACCTTGTTTTTCTTCGGAGTTGGCGTTGATGAACCCTGTTTGAATGCTGCTTGAGGGTGCTGCAATACTAACGTCTCCGGCGTTACTGTTTTTGTCGATCGACCCTGCGTTGATATTGCCTGTTTCTACTTTTCCTGTACGGCTGGTGACGGTGATGTTGCCGCCTGCGGTGGTGTCGGAGTGGGAGTCGAGGGCGAGAGTGCGAATGTTGCCACTAGCTTCTAGGGCGATTTGCCCGCCTTGGGAAGTCGTCAGGTTTCCGCTGACTGCAATGGTGTTGGCTGCTTGAATTTCGATCGCCCCAGCGTTTGCACCTTTTACTGCAACGTCTCCTGCAGCTACTGCTAGGTTAGACGCCGTGAGTACCACTTCACCGCTGGCATTGACGCTGAGGCCTGTAGCGTTGCTTTGACCGATGCCTGTGAGCAGTTCGGGCAAGGATGCGATCGAGAATGCAGAAGCTGTGCTGGATGTTCCAGTGCTGCTGGTTGCTGAGGGCGGCTCGATTTCCAAACTCAGCAAATTGCCTCGCTGGCTGAGGCGCACTAAATTTGTCCCGGAGACTGATGCGACGGTAATTTGACCGTTTGGGGCCGAAAGGTTGCCTGTGCTGACAACGGTGCCGCCGAGCAAGGTTAAGTTCTGCCCTGACTTGACTGCTAAGTCGGCCGTGCTGATAATTGCCCCTGCTCGATCGACCCCAAAAGCAAAGGAACTGGGGGCGCCTGTCAGAGATGTGTAAGTGTTAGTACCGTTGGCGTTAAACGAGTTAGTACCAAATCCAATAGCGGTGGCGGTGGTTGCGGTGAAAGAAGCCGGCACGTTTAAGCTGGCACTGTTGCCAAATATGATCCCCGATGGATTCATCAGAAACAAGTTAGAATTGCCGCCGGTTACTTGAATTAAGCCGTTAATAATCGAGGGGTTATTGCCGCCTATGCGCGCTAAAATGTTGCGAATGTTGGGGTTTGATATAAAGTTGGCAATCTGATTTTCCGACAAGCCGAATTCTGTAAAGCTGTGGAAGAGATTTGCTCGATCGCTCGATAATTGTCCGCCTTGAATATCGAAGCGAGTTGGCTGCCCAGGAGTTCCGTTTTGGGCTGCGGGAGTGACGGTAGTCGCCGTTCCGTCCCCGGCTGGAACAATGGTTTGACCTTCGGCTTTTGCTTGCAAAAAGTAAAGGTTGATTAATACTATTTGCACAGCAAATGTCAGTTGTCTGATTCTTGCTTTAGACAGGAATTTAGCCTTTTTTTGAATAGTATTGGCAGTTTTCATAGTTTTTTAAGGACTAAAATATATAATGAATGACAAAAATTATGTAAACCAACCGGGTTGGTAAGAAAAATTTAGCTTGACTGCTTTGTTTCTAAATCTGTGTAACTCTGTACTGTGTCCGATCAATTTGCATAGATGAGTGGAAATACACCCCTCATTTTCTGAGGAGTATTTGGGATCTATTCTGTTAGTTTTATTGCTAAGTAAGCTTTGCCCAGTCAATGTTGCCGATCGCTTGGGAGGAAAGCGATACGCTTGGCTGTAAACCTGTTCGTTCGTCGATCGTCTTTGACAGTGCATGGTGCTAGGTTGACATCACGGTGTCACCTGCAGATGAACGCAGTCAGTCAAGGCGATTGAATGCACGTTCCGACGCGGTACAGGTGCTGACTGGGAATGCCAAGCTCTCCATAGGTTTTTCGGAACGGTTGAAGACGCTATATTTATGAAGCAACCTGGTTTCTGACTGCCATGGGGTGGAAGACTAAAGGAGTATAATTGGCTTTTGCCTTGGCAATTCCCCCAGCGTATCTTCTCCACAATCTAAATATAACTCGGAATGCCTAGATCAGTATCTGCCGCATGACATATAAAACAACAAAAACGGGCTTCCTAGAGGCACTCCGAGGTCGAGAAACCAGTTTTTTTATATGAGTCACAGTTTGAACGAAGTATGACGGTTTAAAAAATCGGTTTCTGTGTCCAGAACAGACCGGAAAATCCAGGTAAAAAATATTTTTTAAATGTAACAAAAAACAAAAAAGCCGCCTCTACAATTGCCGGCTTTTCAAATTCTGACATGAATAAGTAAGTCAATTTTTTAGGGGTTCAGAAACCCGATTTTTTTTTAATAAACCGGGTTTTGGCGTTTCTTAGTGTGAGGTTTTTTGAAGTAACACTACTTAAATCCGGCTCAATTTCCCTCTTGCGCTCAAATCCGCTATTGTCGGTTTCAATCTGCTGGTTTTCGGTTTTAATCGATCGCCCTGTTGCTGTTTAAGGGGGTGTGCGGGCGGATTTGTGGAATGATTTAAGAGTTAATTGGGTGAAGTTTGGACGGTGGGCGAAGGACTCGGTGAAGCAGGTTTCGGTGAAGCAGGACTCGGCGAAGCAAGACTCCGTGAGGGATTGGGAGAAGGTCTGGATTTGTCGGATTTTTTGAGACCGACAAAAGCGTCGTAGCGGACGCTACGATCGCCAATGACGGCCGCTGTAACGCCGATCGACCGCGTGGCGTCTATCCAGATTTTTTGATTGGGAGGAAACTCGGGCAAACCTAGGTTTTTCGGGTTAAACGCACTCTCGGTGTCGATAAAGAAATTGCCGTTGTGAGGTTTGAGTTGCGATCGTACAGTTTTCTGGAACAGTTCGCTACTTAACAGCGGACTGTTCGGTGCCGGGACGATCGCATCAACCACGGGAGCTCCTACTGTGATAAACGCTACATCGTTCATCCAGCCGCGAGTTACCGTAATCCCTCCAAACGGCGATGTCCATTTAATCCCAGGTTTGCCGCCGACTTGAATTTCTTCAACTCTAAACCCTTTGATTTTCATCGTTTCATCAAGCTGTTTGAGAGATTTGTTGGCTGCGCCGCGGTTGTTTGTGTCCACCATAAATACAAATCCCGCAGCAAATTTGTCTTTGGGATTCTGCGCGGCGGCTGGTATTAATGATAGAGAAAATTCTCCCGCCATCCAGTTGATGAAGTCTTTATCTAAATCCATGCCCGTAGTAGATTTTAAACCTGTGCGCAAAACTTGGGGATTAATGGGCGAAAGAGGGTTCGCATCGGCGCCCAATACGTAGTCTTGCCACAAACGCTGCAAGTTACCGCCGGATACCATCATTATGGTATTGCTTGGCAGGCGGTTAACCATTTTTAGTGCGTTGTTTTCTACTGCTATCCTTCTGGTAGAGTCAGGTTTCAGCCAAGAGATTGATTTGAATTCAATTCCTTCTGCCTCCAGGGTAGCTGTGGTGGCGAATCCCTGATTTTGTTGCAGTCTTTCGAGGTTTTCCGGCGAAATTTCGCGGGCTGAGTTGGCGGCTGTAAAGGCTGCTGCAACGGGCATATTGACGTAGATTTGAGCGAAGGCTGAAGAGTTTTTTATTTGTTGTACGGCGTCTGCATAGCCGGGGGTTTTGGCAAGGGATGGTTCGCCTTTGTAGGTGTCGATTATGCGATCTGTGGCGGTGGGATCTGTGGTGACTGCTAGATAGTTTGTGCCGAGTACCGCGACTGAGAAATTGCGATCGGGCATACCTTTAGTTTCTGTAACTTGCACCCCTTTATAATTGCGCTCAACCATTTTTCCTTGGCTGAGGGGTCTGGGTTTTGCTAATAATTCTTTGGCTTTGATCGGGTTGGCAATTGGCAGGATAATTGCTACTGACTGTTGAATTGGCAGAGGCGGGGGCGCATTGGGTGCGGGCGGGGGGACTGGTATGGCTATTTTGTTTCGCAGAAAGGCCACCATTGCCGTATTGCCCACCCAGGGTTGAATGTCTTGGCCGTAGGCGTAACCGTTGCTGGTGAGGAGGCGATCGCGCACTTGGCTCAAAAACCTTTCAAACGAAGCTTTTGACTCTGGGGTGCCAAACTCTCGCAGTCTATTCCACTGCGATTCATCGGTGGTGATGGATAGGGCCATCATCGTATCTTGGGGGACAACGGTTGCTCCCGCCGGCAAATCTTTGGCCGGGCCGCGGGAAATGACGATCGAGTAGGTGAGAAAGCCTAAACCGATCAGAAGTGTGGCGGCTCCGATCGTAAACAGCAGGGAAGATTTATCTTTCTTAAACATTATTCGTAAGGTTCGGGTGCTCGCAACATCATAAATTATATTGGGGATTGGGCATGGGCGATTGGCCAAACAGGGCATGGGGCATTGGTAATTTGTTGTTTTTTATTTGTTATTAGAAAAACCACTCACCAGTAACCACTAACCACTACAGTCCTAGACGCAGAAACCGTTTTTTTTACTAAATACTGGATTTGAGCCTTTAATACTGGTAAAAAACCTGGTTTCTTTGGTATTTAAGCATAAGTCCTACACTAACTAATCCCGATACCCCATTCCCGATGCCCGATGCTTTTAGGCCCAATTCCCTGATGTTAGTTTCTGGCCTTAAAGTCTTTAAAGATAGTTTGAAAGGAGTACATCAGTCGGTGGACATCGTTTGTCGCTCTAGGAAAAATGTTGAGTTCCCATTTTTTGCGCGCGGTAGTTAGCAGTTTTGCTACGGGTTGAGAGTAACTGTTAGAAATGAAATAGCTGCCCCCTTCGTACCTAATATCTGACGCTAAGCCGATAAAAGCACCGGCCGTTTCTAGTTTTAGTTCTGAGGTGCTGTGTTCTGATTTTACTGCTAAAATTACCTGCGAGTGCCGGGGTTCGCGGTTGAGCAAGCGGCAGATATTAGCTTCTTTTTGGTACAAAATTAAGAGGTTGCAGTTGTGCAGAACTCCGGCTCTACCTTGGACTTTTACTCCTAGGTGAACTTCCAGGGCTGGTTTGTCGGGAAATTCCACCACAGCATGAGTATAGGGATGTGCAGTGCCGTGGATTTTTCCCGCTGTTTTTCTAAATGTTAAATATTTTGGTGTTTCGTCGTCTAAAACATTGTTGTAATAAATAGTACCGCCTTCATTAGCAACTGCTTTTAGCAAGATGGTGAAGAGGTAAGTGTCAAAAATTCTGGCTTGTTCTGCCGCTGTGTTAAACTCGGGATCGATCGAGCTTTTTAATTTGCTTTTTATTTCGGAATTGATGGCGTAGTTGCTGGGGCCGGAAGGCAGTTTTTCGAGCAAGTGCTTGAGGGCGATCGCCTGTTTGTGACGGGGGGCTGTGACGTTGGAAGTAAACTCGATTGTTTTGGCAGTTTCGGCACCTGAATTGGCAAATGTAATTTTTGTGCCTAGGGGAGAGGTTTCTGATTCTACTTTCAAGAAATAAGCAATTTCGTCTTCCATTTCGGAAGTGTTCACAGTCGCTTGCTCCACAGCATCAATTAACAGCAAAAGTTGTTCTTTTGCGGTATAATCTTCTATCTTGAGCAGGGGTGTTTTTCTTTTGAGCGATCGCTCTTCAATTACTTTGCCTATCTCTACATTATCCGCTACTTGTTGAACTACCCAACCTAAATTAAACTCATTCAGAATTGCCGCCAGTTCTTGATAGAGTTTGGCGTACTCGATCTCGTCCATAATTGTTTCTGCGCTGCATACTATTCTGATTATACAAGTAGATTTGATTTTTTGGTCAATGGCTGGCGACCAAGTACGCAGATTGCCTGTAATGGCGGATTGACAGAGTGTTCGAGTGTTCCAGTCGGGAAAATC
This sequence comes from Microcoleus sp. F4-D5, assembly GCF_036704885.1. Lineage (NCBI taxonomy): Bacteria > Bacillati > Cyanobacteriota > Cyanophyceae > Oscillatoriales > Microcoleaceae > Microcoleus > Microcoleus sp. F4-D5. The sequence goes on from NZ_JAUBSX010000060.1 coordinate 6,501, forward strand.
TTTCGCTTGCCCCAACATCTATCCGTTACATCCGTTAAATCCTTTACAGCATCAGTTGCCGAACTTGCTGCTGCCTGAGAGAGACAATTGGGAGTAAGCTATTCTACGACATTTGTAGCGATCGAACTATGGCAACTATCAACGACAACTACCTCAAACTCAAAGCTGGCTACCTGTTTCCCGAAATTGGGCGCAGGGTGAAAGCCTATGCAGAGGCAAATCCCAAAGCGCCCATCATTCGGCTGGGGATTGGCGACGTGACTGAACCGCTACCCGAAGCTTGTCGCCAAGCGATGGTGAAGGCGGTGGAAGAAATGGGTTCGCGGGATACCTTTAAAGGATACGGCCCGGAACAAGGTTATGAGTGGCTGCGGGAGAAAATTGCCGAGCACGATTTTAAGTCGCGGGGATGCGATGTTGATGCTTCGGAAATCTTTATTTCTGATGGTTCTAAGTGCGATTGCGGCAATATTCTCGATATCTTTGGCAACAATAATACGATCGCAGTTACCGATCCAGTTTATCCGGTGTATGTAGACACTAACGTGATGGCCGGGCACACGGGAGATGCGAACGAAAATGGCGAATACGGCGGCTTAGTTTACCTGCCAATTACAGCGGAAAACAATTTTACTGCCCAAATTCCCACCGACAAAAAAGTCGATTTAATTTACTTGTGTTTCCCGAATAACCCGACGGGGGCAACTGCAACCAAGGAACACTTGCAAGCTTGGGTAAATTATGCTAAAGCTAACGGTTCGATTATTTTCTTCGATGCGGCTTACGAAGCCTATATTACCGATCCGAGTTTACCGCATTCTATCTACGAAATTGAAGGGGCGCGGGATTGTGCGATCGAATTTCGTTCTTTTTCCAAAAATGCTGGTTTTACGGGTACTCGCTGTGCGTTAACAGTTGTACCGAAGACGTTGACTGGAAAAGCAGCCGACGGTTCCGATGTCGAAATTTGGAAGTTGTGGAACCGCCGCCAATCTACTAAATTTAACGGAGTTTCTTACATCGTGCAGCGCGGTGCTGAGGCGGTTTATTCTGAGGCAGGCAAGGCACAGATTCAGGCATTAGTCAATTTTTACATGGAAAATGCTGCGATTATTCGCGAGAAATTGACAGCGGCCGGAATCGAGGTTTTTGGTGGCGAAAATGCACCCTATGTGTGGGTGAAAACGCCTCACGGTTTGTCGAGTTGGGATTTCTTTCAGAAGTTGCTGGAAACTTGCAATGTGGTGGGAACTCCGGGTTCTGGTTTTGGTGCGGCGGGTGAGGGTTATTTCCGCATTTCGGCGTTTAATAGTCGGGAGAATGTGGAAGAAGCGATGAGACGGATTGTGGAGAAGTTTAAGGTTTAAAAGCGCGAGAGATAAGTCTTTTTGGGGCCGGGTTCTTCGGCCCACCCCACAAGAAAATTGATCTCTTCTGGAACAGGCATCTTGCCTGTTCATGCAAATGCTGAAAAATGTGAGTTATAATCAGCTTACTGCCGAATTTTCAGGCAGCCACTCCACAAATTCCTCGAAGTTTACGAGCTTGGGTAAAGTTAGAGTTATAGGTTTTCAGAATTACTGATAATATAAATTATATCTCTATCCATCTGCGTTTATCTGCGTGCATCTGCGGTTACAAACTCCCAATCTGCCAGTAGTGCCAGATTCAGACAATTTAAAATACTGGATTTAATCGGGCGCTTTTCATCCCAAAATACGATCGCTGAATAAAAGTTAATCGCCGCCGGTGAATTCAAAAGCTCAAAAGTTTGACGCGCAACTCCCTCGTCGTCAAAGCCGAGAAAGTAAACAGTATCATCAAAAACCACAGGTTTATCAGCTATTTCACCGATCAACCTAAAATCCAGTTTTTTATAAAGCCCGCAAATCGCAATTTTCCAAAGTTTGAAGGTATAATCGCCAACTCCAAAAATCGAAAATCGAGGGTTGTTTTGATAAATTTTGCTTTTTCGATTATCTAAATATTGCCCGCAATCTTCCAGATAGCGCCCGGTTTTAGGAGCTATTTTTTTGATATTTTCAGTTGACTCCCCGATAAATTTTTGAGTAATGAGCATATATCGATCGGTAGCATTAATTCGATTTTGAGCAACACCAGAGCCTTTGATTAGCGGAAACAGATAAGTGTCCTCAATATCGACAACTTCTCCGAATGTATTTACAAAAGAATTGTCTATTTTGCGAAACTCCATCACGTTAGAACAGTCGTGCTTTACACCCGATCGCCATTTTGTCCCTGAATTCACAGCATATAAATTACTCAATTTACTGAAAGAATTTATATCCTTAACCAAGAGATTGTTGTGATATCCAATTCGGTGACAGTCTGAAGTTTCTAAACTGCTAAATACATCGCAGAAGTAGTTTCGCGAATGAGCATCAAATTTGCAGACTAACAAACAAGCATCAACATTTGCATCAAAATATTTTTTAGCATCTATTTTGTAAGTTGCACAGTCAGCGAGATTGAGTTTTTGAGAGTGAAGGTAATTCAATAACTTTCTAGCAGTCGAAGTCTTGCAAAGCATCGCTAGATCGGCATCGCGCTTTTGCAGCCATTGCACCGCCTGAATCAGCATCCATTCTGAGATATCGAAGTTACTCTTACCTGTGAGAGCATCTAAGCCACTGTGATTTTGAAAATTGTTTTTTTTAGGTAAATTTTCGCTACCAATAGTTCCTTGTTGCGAGTTGGTCACCCACGGAAAGTTGCCGAGTACAAGCAGTCGAGTGCTACATCGATCGACTAATGATTTCCAATCAAAATCAAAGAAATCTCCGTGCCAAATATCGCATCTCTCATCCTGAAATAATTGCTTATTTAGTCTGACTTCTTTTAAGTAATTTTGATTTATTTCAACCCCGATAATTTTGGCTGCGGATGGAAACAAACGTGCAGCAGCTTGAATAAAATTACCGATACCGCACGTCGGCTCAATTATGGTGCTAGGATTGACATTAAGTTCTACTAATTTTCGACATACCATCTCGGCTAATGCCGGCGGTGTCTGAAAATCGCCGTATTCTAGTTTGGTTTTGCGATTGTTAGAACTCATTGGTTAGATTTATAAACTGCGATAACACCTTCTTGTTGTCCGGCACGCTCAATGACCCTTCCATACTGAAGTCGCCATTGCAACGCATTAGAAATGGTCAAAAAACCTTGCAAGGGTGGGTTTCTCAGTATTTCGTCTGCAATGTTACCTGCTTCAATTTCGTCAACAGGTAGATTTTTGTCAAACATGAAAGCAAGCAAATCATCTTTATTGCCTTCGTTATCTAAAATATAGCGAATTCCACGGGTCATTTGAAAATCTGCTGTTCTTTCGGCACTAACGTAAATTGTATGCAAAATATTCAGCGTTGCAGTTCGGATGGTACTGTTGTCTGTCTTTTCGTAAACAAAGATAATCAGTGAATATCCCAGCCCAAAAATCTTTTGCCTTGCAGATTTGAAAGGACATGACGACTGCGGTTGCCTAACACTTGTTACCTTCACATCAACCAATATCCCTGGGAAATCGATGCCGCTTGCTGAATTGCCATCTATAAATTCATATTGCTGCTTGAGATAGAGTCTGAACTTTTGCTCCAAATATGTTCCAACAGCCTTTCCGTCTGTGATTCCGTAAAGCAGAGGTTCCGGGTGTTGAGACTCAGCTGCTGAAAATATTGCCGCCTCAGAACAAAGAATTTCTACGGTCAGAGTTGTCATTTTGATGAACCACCACATTTTTAATTGGCTGAGAAGGTAAACAGTATCATTATTATTTGCCACTCTTAATATTCTATCGATCGCCCTCGCTGGGAAAACCAAATTGGTCTGGTAATTCATCGGAAGTAATTTGCAAAATCTTTAACAACTTCTTGTATTGAACAGGCGTTAGCTTCGGTACCGATCGCCCCGATTCCCAGTTCCTTACCGTCGCTTCCGTAACGCCAAGTGCTTCTGCTAGCTGCTTTTGAGTCATAAACCGCTGAACTCTCAGTCGCATTAGGGGCGATCGCTCGGCTCTTTCTGAGATTTCCATAGGCTATTTGTTACTTTATGTTAAAGAATGCACGGTTTTATTAAATAGGTTGACGTATACCGTTATTTGATTTACGCTTATAGCAATAGAGATTAGACAGCACCAGCTAAGCCACTTGTGCTGTAGGGGAATTGCTGTCTTTTCTTCAACTTGTTATTGTACGCGGTTTTACCGTTACAAAGCATCAAACCTATCCAAAATTATTAGTCAAAGCTATGTTGCAAGATTCATCATCGAACCAAACATCGCCGAATGTTTTAACCAACCAAACCTTTGAGGCCGATCGCGAAGCAGTCCGTCACGTCATCATCGGTTCGCCGCTGGGGGTACGGCGAACTATCCACCAACTGCACGCGGCGCGGTATGCGGAGGTTTCTCGTTGGACTCATCCGATCGCCATTCCCGACAATCGCATCATTATTACACCCGAACAGGGAGAAATCATGAGTCTGTTAGTCAAATTAATCCGGCTGCAATGAAGTTACTCCCTTGATTACTCGGCGATTGAAATCGCGTCTACATAAACAAAGTCCGCCTGCGCGGACTGAGAAATAAAATTAAATCAACATTATGACTATTAATCCCGTCCTAAAACCCGTTAGCCAAATAACGCTTTCTCCCGGCAGTGTCGTAACTATTCCCAATATAAGTTGGCTGGAATTTGAGTCGATTTTGCAGGAATTAGGGGAAAAACGAAGAACCAGAATTGCATACAGCAACAGTACCTTAGAAATCATGGTTCCCTTACCCGAACACGAAAGGCCGAAAGATTTAATCTCTGATATTGTCAAAATTTTACTCAAGTCTGCGGGCAGAAGATATGAACCCTTTGGATCTACTACTTTCAAACGGGAAGGTGCAGCAGGAGTTGAACCTGATGCTTGCTTTTATATTCTAAATTATCAGCGGATGATTAATCGCCGCCGACTTTTACCGGACGATCCGCCGCCCGATTTTGCAATTGAAACGGATGTTACTTCTAAAACTAAGATCGATGCCTATAAAATTATTGGAGTTCCAGAAGTATGGGTGTATGACAGCGGCAGACTTCGCATTTATTTGCTACAAGATGGAGAGTATGTAGAATCCGATATTAGTCCGAATTTTCCAGAAATCGCGATCGCACAACTTATCCCCACTGCGGTAGAACGTGCTTTACAGGTGGGAAGTTGTCAAGCGCTAGAAGAATTTGAAAGTGCGATCCTCTCCGTTGGCGTAGCCCCCGTAGGGGCGGGCAACGCTTACGGCTAAACTCCTAGGATGCCTTACGCACTTCGCACTTCGCATCCAAAAAATCACACACTTACTGCCAAATTGTCAACCCCTAAAGGTCGATAAATTGTATCTCTTTGCTGATAATCCCGCCCCAAAGAACTAATCGCATTTTGCAAATCTTCCACAGATTGACAACTGCCGCCAACCGCACCGGCCATCGTTGTAATGTGCTCTTCCATCAAAGTGCCGCCGATGTCGTTGCAGCCCCATTTCAGCGCTTCTGTAGCTCCATCTAAACCTAATTTTACCCAACTCGGTTGGTGATTGGAAATCAAATTGCCTAAGAAGATTCTCGATACAGCCGTGAGCAACAATGTATCTGCTAAAATTGGTTGGTCGCGGCCGACTCGACTCCGCAAAGGAGCCGGTGCTTGCTGTCCGACAAATGGTAGTAAAATAAATTCTGTAATGCGTGCCGGATAGTTTTGGTCGATCGCACTTTGTTGGAGCGATCGCACTTTTTCTAAATGCAAAACCTGCTGTTCGGCCGTCTCAATATGCCCGCAAAGCATCGTACTCGTTGTCGGCAAACCCAGACGGTGAGCAGTTCCCACAATTTCCAGCCAAGTTGCCGAATTTAGTTTTTCCGGGCAAATCACCCGTCGCACAGCATCGTCGAGAACTTCCGCCGCAGTTCCCGGCATCGAACCGACTCCCGCATCCCGCAAAGCCGAAATTACATAGCTGAAACTAAGATTATCTTCTCGGGCAATAAACTCTATTTCTTGCGGCGAAAAAGCGTGCAAGTGCAACTGAGGAAACTTATCCTTAATGGTTTTCACCAATTGCAGATAATAAGGCAAAGATGTGCCGTTCAGCTTAGCTTGAAGATTTAAGCCACCCTGCATACAAATTTCCGTTGCACCCCGCTGCACTGCATCAGTTGCCTTTTCCAGAATTTGGGCTGAATCTAACCAAAAAGCGCCCTCATCTCCCTCGTCGCGGCGGAATGCACAAAAACTGCAATGCTGCTCGCAAATGTTGGTGAAGTTAATATTGCGGTTGATCACGTAGGTGACAGTATCCCCTGATTGCCGGCGGCGGAGCAAGTCAGCGGTTGTTTGAATAGAAGCTCGCGCGTCTGGGTCTCTTTGCTGCAAAAGTACCAAGGCCTCTGCGGCAGAGATGTTGTAACCTTGTAAAGCTCGATCGAGAATTGCATCCACAGTTTTCTTTTTAACTCAATTACAGAATTACTGACTAGAATTAAGGCGTTTTTATATTTTAACTAATCAATTATCGAGGAACGATTTTTTACAATCTCAAGTCTTACAAAACCATCCTTGACTTTCTGGACACTGAAATTATGGGGATCAACCAAGCAAATCAGGTCTTGCCAGTGCCGTCGGGGCCTTTGCAAATTCCTGCTTTACAGACTTTCGGTTCAACTTTTACAGATGCACGCACAGCGGAAATTTATTTTTCCCTCGTCATTCCCACCTACAACGAGTGCAAGAATATCAAGAGTATTGTGGAACAATTGACTCAATTGCTCGATGGCATCATTCCGGGCGACTACGAATTAATTGTAGTCGATGACGACAGCCCCGATCGCACCTGGGAAGTCGCCCTGTCCCTGACACCGGAATATCCGCAATTGCGGGTGATGCGCCGGGAAGAAGAGCGGGGACTTTCCACAGCCGTAATTCGCGGGTGGCAGGCGGCTCGGGGCGAGGTTTTGGGCGTCATCGATGCCGACTTGCAGCATCCCCCTGAGACGCTGTTGCAGCTTTTAGCAGAAATTCAGCGGGGAGCAGATTTGGCCGCTGCGAGCCGTCACGTTGGCGAGGGCGGGGTGAGCGACTGGAGCCTTGTCAGGCGATTTTTATCGCGGGGCGCTCAAACTTTGGGATTAATTATACTGCCCGGAGTCGTGGGCCGAGTTTCCGATCCGATGAGCGGGTATTTTATGGTGCGCCGCAGTTGCATAGCCGGCAAAACCATGAATCCTGCAGGTTACAAAATATTGATTGAAGTGCTCGGCAGGGGGGATATCCGCTGGATTGGAGAAGTTGGTTACGTGTTTCAGGAGCGGCAAGAAGGCGAGAGCAAAGTTACTTGGAAACAGTATATTGAGTATTTGCGGCATTTGCTCAGATTGCGCTTTGCCCGCTGGCCGATGCGCCGATTCCTGCGGTTTGGCGTGGTTGGTTTCAGCGGCGTGTTTGTGGATATGGGAGTTTTTTACCTGCTGCGGACTGTCCTAGGTTTGGGGCTGACTCGCAGTGCAATCTTTTCTGCTGAAGTGGCAATTATCAATAATTTTTTTTGGAACGATTTGTGGACTTTTGGTGATATTTCTAAGGGGCAGCCAGGATCGCGCCAGCGCTTGAAACGGCTGTTGAAATTTAATGTGATTTGTTTGATGGGCTTGATGATGAATGTGCTGCTGGTGAATTTGCTGTTTAATGTTTTTAAGGTAAACGATTATTTGGCTAAGTTGATTGCGATCGCAACTGTGACTCTGTGGAATTTCTGGATCAATATGAAGCTCAGTTGGCGGGTGACGGACGTGAAGTAGGTAATGGGAAATGGGTAATGGGTAATGGGTAATGGGTAATTGATAATGGATAAAATGACTGATGGCTAATGACAAATTGCTCTCCTGCCCTATGCCTTTAAATGACCGAAAGCATCCAGGATACAAGCCCCCGGATTAATCCGTGGGGTCAATTCTAAAATCTAAAATCTAAAATCTAAAATCTAAAATCTAAAATCGATTGACTGAATTAATGATTAAGAACAAACAACTGTTGTTGCTATTTCTGTGGACGGCGATCGCCTTTATTTTGCGCTTTGCCAATTTGGACTCGAAACCGCTGTGGACGGATGAGTTTTCCACTCTAGTGTTTAGTTTGGGCAACAGTTTTCGCGGTGTGCCGATCGATCGCGCGATCGATCTTTCTACATTATTACAACCGCTGCAATTGCGTCCCGGTGCTGACACCGCCGACGTGCTCCGCAATTTGCTGCTAGAAAGCAACCATCCACCAGTGTATTTTATCCTCGCCCACTGGTGGATGCGACTGTTTGGGCCTTCAGAGGATAGTTTAGTTTGGATAGGGCGAGCTCTTCCTGCATTATTGGGCGTGATTTCAGTTCCCGCTATTTACTTTTTGGGCAAGTTTGCTTTTAGTTCGCGTTTAGTCGGTCAATGTGCGGCCGCGATGATGGCAGTTTCTCCCTACGGCATTTATCTCGCTCAAGAAGCTCGCCATTACACTTTGGGAATCTTATTAGTTATTGCCTCTCTTTTTTGCCTCGCCTTAGCTGCAAAAAAGCTGCAACAGCGTGCTCCCATGCCTATTTGGGCGGTGCTGCTTTGGGTAGTTGTTAACTGTTTGGGAATTGCGGTTCACTACTTTTTTGTACTGACTTTGTGTGCCGAAGCAATAGCATTAATTGCTGTAATGTGGCAGCAGTTTAATGAAAAATTGCCAATTGACAACAGCCACCAGCTCAATATTTGGCAATTTCAAATCATCTGGCGGCTTTTCGCGGTAGCGATAGGTACTTTAACTGGCGGTTTAGTGTGGTTGCCGGTATTTTTGTCAAACAAGTACGGCAGCGAACTAACTAATTGGATTGTCAGCGGCGATCGCACATTTTTAAGTTGGGTTAATCCGATTTTTCAAGCTTTAGCTGGATGGATCACTGTCATGTCTCTGCTGCCCGTTGAATCGCCAAATTTGGCAGTAGTAGTTGTATCGGCGATCGCAATGATAATATTTTTTATATTCGTGCTTCCCCTGCTGCGAGGCGCTCTTAAAACTTCATTAAAAACAAGCGATACTCGTCTAGGTACTGTTATTTTCGGCGGATTTGTGCTAGGAGCAATTTTCCTATTTTTCAGCTTTGCATATATTCTCGGGATAGACCTAACTCGCGGCGCACGATACAATTTCGTCTACTTTCCGGGGGTGATATTGCTGTTAGGAGCAACCTTGGCGGTTATTTACAACACACCTACAGCAAAAAGTCAATGGTTTAATTTACCTGCTGTGGAAATTTCTGGCAAAAAAGCAGTTCTGCTAATTTTAGTAATCGGTTTTGCAAGCGGTGTAACGGTAAATTCCAATCTCGGCTATCGCAAATATTACAAACCAGACCTTTTAATTCCGATTATCCGCGAATTATCGAAAGTTCCCGTGTTAATTGCTACTACTCAAAGCACTCATGTAGAAATAGGAGAGTTGATGGGGATAGGGTGGGAATGGGAAAGAAGTTCGGCAACGGATTTTGTAGCGGATGTAAAAGATGTTAGGAAGAAAGAAGAAGTTAAAGCCTTTGATTCTCCGCTGTTTCTTTTGGCTAATCAGAGAAGGGATGCGCCGGAAATTGTGGCGGGGATACTTGAAAAGACACTCAGTCAATTAGAACGCCCGCTTGATTTGTGGTTGGTTAATTTTCGTGCACCTGTTAATTTAGCAGCACAAAAGTGTCAGCTTGAATCTCGGGATTTACCTGCGGTAGATGGGTATGAATATCAAGTTTATCATTGTTCTAGGTCGTAGGTAAGTCAGTCTTAGACGCAGAAACCGGGTTTTTTGCGAAAATACTGCATCCTGCCTTGAATAATGGTGAAAAACCCGGTTTCTTTGGCATTGATGCGTAAAAAAAAGGGGCAACAACGGGGAGACTGCCCCTACAAAGGCGGGAACTAGACCGTCACTAATAATCAGCGGCAAAATGTTTAATTAAAACGCTCATTACTTCACCGGGATTTTGAGTTGGGACAAGCGGACTCCAGTCAGTAGCGCAGGCAAAATTATCGCGGTGAAAAGCATGAATGACGCGGGAAACAACAGGACGAGAACTGATAATGAAAAGTTTCAAGAGTTCTCGGTTAACTGAATTTGGCAAGTTTGGTTCTTTAGCAGGGGGCTGATTGAGTTCGGTAGTTGGATTTTCTGGCCCAACCTCGAAAGCAAGTATTAATTCGGTATTGGGTAGCATTTGCCGGATGACTTTCAGGGAAGATTCTGCTTCGCTGCGGCTGCGAAATTGCGCTACGGGCAAGCGCTGAAAGTTGGGCAGGAGTCGGTAAATAATCCAGGCATTCGCAGTTTCTGCGGTGTTCATGGTTGTATTGTAAATTGGGGATATTTGCCCATAGAAAAGTGACAGAATTGCACCTTTTATTTTTAGTGCAGTCTGTTCTGGCTATGGCTGTGCCTATCTCAAGTAAGTTAACCGCTTAAATTAGGCGCTTAAATTAACTATTCATAATAATATGGTAAAAAAAAGGCAACGTCAACGGCAACCAGAAAATGAGTTGCCTTTTCGGAGACTGCGGCAGGACGCTAATTTGAGCCAAGAAGAGTTGGCTGTGCGGATGGGGGTGTCGGCTTCGTCGGTGCGGCGATGGGAAAAGGGAGACGAACCTACGATGACTGTTCGGCAAATGAGGGATTTTTGCCATTTGGTGGGGGTATCTTTTGATGAGTTGCCGGATTATCTCAGTCGGCGAGTAGATGAGGAGGAGTCATAGGGGGATGGATCGGTCGATCGCACTTTTGCTTAAAATAAGTGCATTAGCCAAGCTTGCGACAGGAATCGAGCTTTTTTATTTCCCCCTACCCTAAATCGGACGATGACACAGTAGAGAGAAAAAGGGCGATCGGTTTCCCTAAAACAGTAAGCTACAATCATAAAATCAGGCTAAAGATTGACCGTGAAGCCAAATTATATCCAGCAAAGTCAGAACATCTACAACCTTGCCGAGCCTGAGTATGAACGGTATTATTATAATGAGGATACAGGCGGGTTCGTACTCATCCATCAAAACCATAATACCAATGATTCTGAGCGGTTTATCGCTGAAGTTTTGGCGAGACTTGGGCGACGAGTGAAGTTATTGAGCGAGCAAGCTTCACCAGGCATCAGAACACCTGATGCTGAAATTGATGGGGAAATCTGGGAGTTTAAAGAGCTGAGTCCAGAAGCGGCCAGTATCAAAAATACAGTTCAAAGAGGCGTAGCTGTCGCTAAAAAACGCGCTCGCAATGTAGCTTATCATATAAATACTGAGGTTGATATTGCAGATATCAATAAAGGAATTACCAGAGCGATGATTTGGGATACTGAAAGGCTGTTGCAAAAAATCACACTGATTTTTAATGACGGTAAAGTTCAAGAGTTAACGAGGGAGGAATTGGACAATGGAGAATCTTTTCAATAGTTTTAAGGAAAGAATCGAGCTGGGTATCAAAAATAATATTCCTGTTGAAGCTAGGTTGATTGTGCTTGGCGAACTTATTTACGCAGCGGAACGGAGAGATTTGACTCCGAAACAAGCACGAGAATTAGAAGCTTTGCTGAGGTTGTCGGAGATTTTGAAAAATTATCAGGCTATTCGAGAACAAGCAATTTTTGGTGAGTTGCTGGTTTGAATTGCGATTGGTATCAAAAAAGAACCACGCTATAATTGTTGTAATTTTTGGGAAAAACTGCAATGTTAAATTACAACTTGCCGAGGTACTTGCCCTCAGCCGATGAACTGCCAGATTCTGACGAAACGCCTGTGGATAACGAACTTCAAGAACTAATACCGGGGTTGCTAAAAGCGATATTGCTCATAATTTGGGCAGAACGCATGGACTGGTTTTTTGGCATAGATATGGGTATCTATTATCACCCTGAAAAAGCTCCAATTGTCCCCGACGGTTTCTTGAGTTTAGGAGTAGAACGGTTTTACGATGAAGAATTGCGTCCCAGTTACGTGCTGTGGGATGAAAATGTTGTCCCAACTTTGGTGATGGAAATCGTTTCCAAAAAGTATCGCAAGGAATACAGCACAAAGTTGGAGGAATATCAAGATTTAGGCGTGCTTTATTACATTATCTATTCATCCCGCCGCCGTCGCAAACCCCGATTGGAAGTACATAAGTTAGTTAATGGAAAGTATGAATTACAGTCGGGACATCCAGTTTGGATGCCCGAAATAGGTTTAGGAATTGGTTGTGAAAGGGGAAATTATTCTGGGGTGACGAGGGAGTGGCTGTATTGGTACGACGCAGAGGGAAAACGTTATCTGACTCCTGAAGAACAGGTGAACAGATTAGCACAAAAATTGCGGGAGTTAGGAGTCGATCCAAATAGTTTGAGGTGATTTAATTTACGGGTGGAAACCTCAGAGACTGACAAGCGATCGCACTTTCGATTAAAATAATTAAAATAAGTGCGTTAGCGAAGCTTTCCGCAGGAATCGAGCTTTCATTTCAGTACAAATTTTGCGGCAGAGGTAGCAGATAAAACTTTGAGTAACTCTCAGTAGGCTCAACTTTCTGATTGAATTAAATCGCCTGCTGGTGGATGTCGTTTTATAGCTTTGTCAGCGGCCCGAATATTAATGACTCTCTCTCGATTTAAGACTAATGCTGTAACTGTAGCTCGTCCAATTGGAGTCAAACCAACTATTGATAATCCATCCGCAGACCAAATAAAATGTTCGTTCCAACTATCTTGTATGGGGTTAAACAACGGTACTTCTACGTCTGACTGAGCATCTATCGCTCTAGTTTTATCAGATTTCTTGCGGTTGCAGTGAAAGCAAGCTAGTGCCAAATTGTCAATATCGTTAGTCCCATTTTTAGTTAAGGGAATGACGTGTTCGATAGTAAACTCTACGTACTGCCATTGTTCGGAGGCATGACAATATTCGCACAGACAGTTTGCTCTCTGACGAACTTGATTTTGGATATTTTCAGGGATTTGACCGAAAGCATCCAGGATACAAGCCCCCGGATTCATTCCGAAAGCAGACTTAGGACGGAGAAATAAAAAACGTGTATCCGATGAAACTTGCCGAACGTATTTATCTCGCGCAAGTCAATGCTTCAATCTAAAATCTAAAATCTAAAATCTAAAATCGATTGACGGCGACCGGACATTTCTACACAGTAGGCTGAATCTGACCCAAGAAAAGATTGCGGACAGTCCGATTGACAAAACTGAGGTAATCGTCGATTTCTTCGTAAAGATTGAGTTCTTGTTCTTCCTCAGTATTTAGGGGAAAAGTTTGTTGTTTGTCCAACAGTTCTTGGATGCGATTTTTGACAGCGGTGGAGGCTCTAAAAATGGGTATGCCTTCCACTAATTCTATTCGGACAGCTCCTTCTATAGGTAGAGTATCGCGCAGGTTTTCCAGTTTTGGCAGGATTAGCATAGTTGTGGATTTTATGGGTTTCCGTCTTGATTATATCTAGGTTTTTTTCACTCTTTCCTCACACTATCCGGCACGCCCACGGTCGAAATACCCGATATCGCCCTTAAATTCTGACACCGAATCAACTCATTAAAATCCAAACTGCGCCCTTCAATTTGCGCCACAGCCTCGATCGCCCCTAGCAGATGTCCGGCCGCTTCCGCTTCGCTGTAACCGCGCCTTCCGGCGACTCTAATCGCCCCCTCGTCTGCATCTAACTCTACTTGCGAACTGCGGTTGTCGCGCCAAATTCGAGTCATGGCGAGTCCCGTCAAACCGCCCGCGATCGCAGTGCCGATCGCATCTCCCTGCAACAATTCTACAACAGTCCCGACAATTCCCGCCAGAGCCGCACCTTGATAAATATCCGGTTTAAACCACTTAACATTGCACAGAAAACTTACATTCCGCAATAGCAGTAAATCCCGCTGCGGCTTAGATAGCAGCCGCCACAAATCAAAATTAATATAAATCGGGCGAGATTGATTCCAAGGCAAAGGAAAATCGCAGTCAATTACCGTTGATTGCTGTGGCTTATTAATAATTTTACACGTCATGCGGCCGGAAGCGGGCATCACATCTAACAGGCGGCGAATTTCTGGTTCTGGATTCATAAATTTAGGGTAATTGATAATTGATAATTACATCTGGATAAAAAACAATAATATAGGTCACGGCCTCGTAGGGGCGGGTTTTACCGACAATAATTGCCTAAAATCTACAATCTCGTAAACCCGCCCCCACCCAAGGGCTGATGCGATCTAAATCAAAGTTGATGTAGGTTATTGGTTGTGTGGGGGCGGGTTTCAGTAATTTTTTGACGCCAGTTAAATATTGTTTGTCAAACCAGCCCCGAGAAGTCAATAGAAGATATTAAGGGTTTTTCTTGGATTCGGAAGCAGGAGATTCTTGAGCTCTGGGAGCCGCTTTTTCGGTATTAGCAGAAGGCTTGGGACTGGCAATTGCTGGGGCAACTGACGGCTTTGAATTGGCGGTTGGGGATGCCGGTGATTTTGGAGATTCAGGGGCTGTTAGCGGGGCAGCAGGGGCTGTTTTAGCGCCTAAAATGCTGGCGTCTCCGGTGTCGAAGGTGCCGGCGATGCAAGCGATCATTATTGTAGCTAATGTGCCGACAAATAATGCTTTCCAACCGAGTTCAGAAATGTCTTTGCGGCGGGATGGAATTAGGGCGATCGTACCGCCGACAAATATGCCGACGGAGGCTAAGTGGGCGAAGCCGGAAAGGGCGTAACTGACAATTAAAACTGTACGATCGCTCACCAGTCCTTTTGCCGATGCTTCTGCTAAACTTTGATAGGGCGGAATCGCTGTTTCTAACAGCCGGCGACCGATGATTACTGATGCTTCCCAAGAGTCGTCAATGGAGACTCCTGTTAATAGCGTCAGGGGATAAAATAGGAATCCCATAATGTTGGCTAAGGTGACAACTTTGAAAAAGCCACCAATTGGCCCGGGCAAAATTGCCAGCCAACCAAAGAATTGATTGATTAAGGAAACTAAGCCCAAGATTAAAATCAAAACAGCGGCAATGGCTACCGCCATTTTTACACCGTCCAATGCACCAATGATCGCTGCATCCAAAGGGCTGACTCGTTCGATGGGTTCTCCTCCAACTGTCTCTTGTGGCATCGCGTCGCCGTCCGTGTCGGAAATTTCTTCGCCCACAAACTCGCGGCCTTTAGGCTGCCGTTCTTCCTTGGGAATGCCGCCCATTGTCAGCGGCACGCCTGTTTCTGGTACTAAGATTTTGGAGAGGACAAAACAAGCGGGAATGGCGATAATTGAAGCTGAAACTAAGTGTCCTAAAATATTTGGAAAAACAGGCTTGAGAAAACTGACGTAAATTGCTAATGTTGAAGAAGCGGCGGTTCCAAAACAGCATGAGAGGATTGCACAAAGTTCGGAACGAGTCATTTTCGGCAAATAAGGCTTGACGACAATTGCCGCTTCAATTCCTACGAAAATATTGGCTGCGCCGCTGAGGGCTTCCGCGCCGCTCAACCGCATTGTCATATAAAAGATTTTGGCAAAAACTTCGGTGATAATTTGAATCACGCCGATGTTGTATAGCAATGCCATGAGGCCAGAAAAAAAGATGACTGTCGGTAAAGCTCGAAAGGCAAAAATATATCCTAAATTAACTGCCGGATCTTTACCAGGTATCGGTACAACATTGCTCCCGAAGACAAATCTCGCTCCAGCGTCAGCAGCGGTGAATACTCCATCGAGTAAGCCAGTAAACCACTCTAAAGCGAGGCGAGTTGGGGGGAACAGGAATACTAAAAATCCCAAGACTAATTGCAGGCCAATGCCCCAGATGATGACGCGCCAAGGTATATACTTAGACTGTCGGTTTTCTGAAAAAACCCAGGCGATCGCACACAAGCCAAAAATGCCCAGAAATGAGATAAGATTGTAGATAGACATGAGCCTAGTCCTTGAAATAGTTGAGAATGCCGATCGACGGTTTGCACCACATCAGTTATACTATTCATCTGACGGCAAATGTTAAAAAAAATAACTGGCAGATAACTTACGCACTCAACAGCGTACTGATGTCATTGTTTAGGTCATTCCGAAGTCTGCGGATCTTTCGCAACCCTTAATTTGCCGTAATTACCAGCAGTTTAGATAGAAACTCTAACACATGGAAGCTTTTGCTCCACATCCTCCTGAATGGACTGCGACGGCGGTTCACGCTAATGAGTTTTGCTGTCCCAAGTGCGGTGCTAGCTGCACGGATGCCGCTGATGTCTGGATTAATCGCCGATCGCCAGTATACACCGAGTTCAACCGCCGCAAGTGGCAAGAATTTTACCGCTGCCAGTGCGGCGGTGTGTGGTGGGCCTGGAGTAGCGACAGGCCTCCTTCTGAACTTGTGCGTCGCGATGAGATCTCGGATGAGGGGCCGGATGATGATTTTTAGAACGGTGACAGAATTTTCGATTTTCGATTTTATTTAAAATTAGGGTAAAGTGCGTATTGCCCACCTTAAATTTAGATATGCGATCGCAGTTCTCAACTAATTAATCGCGTCAAGTATTCCCTTGACTGCGCTTTCCATGACTCTTTCAATTAAGCTCAATTCATTTTCGCCACTCAACTCATTTAAGAGCATTGACTGAATTTGGTATCTGCCATCGCGAGTCAGTTAGCTTGACGAAAATATCTGCTCTACTATTTGTTCAGTTAGAAATGGGAAACCTTGAGTTTGCATGGTTGGTCTCTAAAAGCATTAATATTTTGTTTTCAACTTTATTAGAGGAGCCAGTTATTGCGCGGGTTTTTGCCGTTCCGCCCAGTCAGTGCTCCAATCATAGGACTCTGGGGGGATTTTGTCAATATACTGGCGACAGATAAATACAAAATTTGCCTTAAATTTCCAATATTCTGGCAACGGGTGGTTTTCGAGTGCGATGACTTATGCCCTGTGCCTGCAAGGTCGATCGACCCCCCCGCCGTGGCGGTGTTCGATCGACCTTTTTAAGTTTATTGGCACTTGGGCGGAACATTACACCTCAAAAAAAAATCACAACTACAATAGATTTGAATTGGTAATCGGGAATTGGCTTGTCTGAATTCCCTCTTCCTTCCGGCTAACGGCTAATGGCTAATGATTAATGAGTAATGACTAATGGCTTCCTCCAATGACCTATTTTCGTTCAGCTCTAATTTTGACATTAGGTTTTTGGCTGCTACCGCTAGCAGTGCGATCGCAACCTGTCATTCCTGCAAAAGACGGCACTAACACTGTTGTTAAATCCGAGCAAAATCGCACAGACATTAGCGGGGGACAACTGTCTGGAGACGGGGCAAATCTGTTTCACAGCTTCAGCCAATTTAATCTCAGCGAAGGTCAAATAGCTAATTTTCTAACTAATCCAAATATTCAAAATATTTTAGGGCGGATTTCCGGCGACAACGTTTCCGTCATTAACGGTCTGATTTCTGTTAGCGGCGGCCACTCGAATTTATTCTTAATGAATCCGGCGGGAATTGTCTTCGGTCAAAATGCTAGATTAAACGTGCCGGGGTCTTTTTTCGCGACAACTGCTACGGGTATTGGTTTCGGCGACCGCTGGTTCAATTCGAGCGGAATTAATGATTACAAAGCTTTGCTGGGAAATCCCAATCAATTTAATTTTAATAACTCACACATTGGTGCAATTGTCAATGCTGGAAACTTGGCAGTTGGCAGCGGGCAAAGTTTAACTTTGCTCGGTGGCACGGTTATTAATACAGGACAATTATCCGCTCCCAACGGTCAAATTACTGTGGCTGCTGTTCCGGGACAAAATGCAGTCCGCATCAGTCAAACGGGTAACTTATTAAGTTTAGAAATTACTCCGTCTTTGCAGTCGGAAAAATCGGCGATCGCCCCACAAGCTTTGCCTCAGTTGCTGACGGGGCCCGGCGTAGCGTCAGCCACAGGTTTAACGACTAACGAACAAGGTCAATTTGTACTCACTGGCGGCCAAACAGTGCCGGCAGTTGCCGGAAGCGCGATCGTCTCGGGTTCTGTAAATGTATTTGCTCCTTCTGGCATGGCTGGCGGCACAGTCAATATTTTAGGGGAAAAAGTCGGACTGTTCGGCGCAAATATCAATGCTTCCGGTACGGACGGCGGAGGTACCGTGCGCGTCGGAGGCGGTTGGCGGGGGATGGAAGCAGTGCCGAACGCACTGGTAACTTATGTTAGTCCTGATTCTACGATCGCAGCAAACGCGATCGACCGCGGCAATGGCGGCACTGCGGTAATTTGGTCAGACAATACAACTCGCTTCTTCGGCAATATTACTGCTCGCGGGGGCATTGCCGCAGGTAACGGCGGCACAGTAGAAGTTTCCGGCAAAAATGCTTTAACTTTCCAAGGAGAGGTCGATACCCGCGCTACTAACGGTGCGATCGGCAATTTGTGGCTCGATCCGGCAAACATTACGATCGTCAGCGGTAACGGCGACAGCAGCGCGCGATCGACTGGCGGGGAACTCGAACCGACACCAGAACCCGATGAAACATCGATCTCAGAAGTACAGTTGGAACAGATGGCGGCCGGCAGCAACGTGGTTCTAGAAACCTCCGGCTACATCACCCTCCAAGACTTGCCCGATAACAAACTTTCCCTGCAAGCGAGAACGGGAGACACCGTAACATTTAGATCGGGCGGAGTGTTTTTTGTCAATGACTCCAAGGACTCAATCGAGACTCAAGGCGGCAACATCAACATCTTCGCCAGCAGCATCTCTCTGGGCGGACTCAATGGTAACGGCGGTAATATCGCTCTCACTGCTAACGGCATTGACTTGAGGGGTGGCAGCAATTCCGCCAGGAGTGCGGGGGGAACTATTCGCTTGCAACCCAACGATAGCCGAGGAATTCGGATCGGTGGCAGCGGCGATATTTTTGGCATTTTAGACTTGACGGCAACTGATCTCGGCGCTTTGGCGGGGGGTTTTAGTTCGATCGCGCTCGGGCGCGAAAACAGCAGCTCGATCGCGATCGTCGCACCCATTACCTTCAACAGCCCGCTGACACTTCTAGGCAGGTCGATCGCGATCGACAATCCCCTGATCGCAAGCGGCAGCGCTAGCTTGACTTTCGACGCGCCCCAAACTGCGATCGGCGCCAACATTGCCACATCCGGCGCCGATCTCACTTTCACAGGCAACCTGTCCCTGAATGCTGACGCAGCTTTCAGCACTCAAGCTAAGGGCAGCATCCTGTTCTCCGGCAGCCTAGACGGATCTCGCGCCCTGAGACTAGACGCTGGGCGAGTGCACTTCGGCGGTACAGTCGGTCAAGCTGCACCGCTGGCGAGTTTGTACGTCAACGCGGGCAGTACCGAGGTTTCGGGCAATATTGCGACATCTGGCGACATGACTTTCAATAGTAACGTCACAGTCGATCGCAGCGCCGCCCTAGCCGCCACTACCGGCAATATCACTTTTGCCAATACCCTCGACAGCATCCCGGGCCGAGCAAATAACTTGACCCTGCGCGCTGGCGGCAACATTACTTTTGGCGGCAGAGTCGGTCAAACTCAGAGGTTGGGCCGGCTCTCGGCTGACGCTGCTAGCGTGACGGCTGCTTCCACAATTGCAGCGCGCATTTTGAGCGTTAACGCCCGAGATTCCGCTAGCTTCGGGGGGGACAGCACGGCCGCTTTGGGAGCCGATATCAAGGCAGGAAATGTCCTCTTAGATGGTAATTTAAGGACGGATGGGGGCAGCGTGAACCTGCAAGGAAGCCGCGAGGTTCGGACGGGCAATATTACCTCGAACGGCGGGAGCATTCGGGTTGAGGGAAATACTGTTGCTGCCGGCGCGATCGACTCTTCATCGGCAACGGGAACAGGAGGCGCGATCGCGATCCAAAGCAATGCCGGCCCTTTAACTGCGGGAGCTGTGAACGCTTCGGGGGCGATCGGCGGAAATATTGCTGTCACCTCTTCATCGGGCATTTCGGCTCTCGATCTCAACTCCAGCAGCACTTCAAACGGCAACGGCGGGGGCGTTTCCCTCAGGGCGACCGATAACATTCAGTTGGGCTTTATCAACGCTCAAGGCGGCCCTGGAGGCACTGGCGGCAGCGTTGATGTGACAACCCTCGGTTTGTTTCGCTCGAACAATGTTTTCAACGATATATCGGGCAATTCTTCGAGTATTTCTGCTGCCGGGGGTGCGGGGGCGGGGAGGATCGCAATTCGCCACGGAGGCGGTATCGATCGACCGTTTGTAGTTGGCGGTGCGATCGACAATGGAACCACGGGAAGCATTAATGCTGGGGCGGGAAACGCCATTTTGCCCAGTCTGGCTTTTGGGCAAACTTACACCCAAGGAATTTTACCAAATCAGATTGCCCTAATTACGCCGGGCCCGTCCTCTGCTCCTGCACCAATTCCCGCACCAATTCCCGCACCAATTCCCGCACCAATTGTCGCACCAATTGTCGCACCAATTCCCGCACCGCCTGTAGTGCCAGTAGTCCCCGTAAATCCCGAGCCTGCGCTGTCACTTCCTGCATCTTTGCAAGTAGAATTGCGCTCGCAAAGTCGAGGCAAAAATTCCCCAACTAACCAGGATATTTTCGTTCCTTCTCGCAGATTCGATTCCGTAGACTCGGGAGTTTTAGCATTTGAGAAAACCTTTACTCGCGAGTACGAAAAATATCTAGACTTGCCCGCAAGAACGCCGATTAGTAATATGTCGGTAATTTACGAAACTCTTCGTAAAAATGAACAAATTACCGGGGTAAAATCAGCCATTATTTATATGAATTGGGTTAGTGGCTTGGCTGCCGCCGCCAAAGAAAATGGTTCGGTGCTGGTGGCGAGTCGCGATTTATCTAATCTATTGCCTGTGAGAAAACACCTCACCTCCCAGGCTCCTCGCCCCTTAGAAGATAAGTTGACCCAGAGGTTGCCGCCGGAGGGCAAAGCAGTTTCCGATGTTCCTAACGGGGAGCATTTAGAATTAGTGTTAGTAACAGCTAACTCTCAACCGAGGCGCGTTTTAATTCCGGCGACAACCCGCTGGCAGGTGTTGCAACTAGCTGACGCATTTCAAAGCGAAATAACTAATCCCCGCAAAAGAAGCAGCATTAGTTATTTGGATACCGCGCAAAAACTTTATCGCTGGTTAATTGGGCCAGTTGCCGCAGAATTGACAGCTTTAAATATTGATAATTTAATTGTAATTCCGGCAGCCGGTTTGCGGAGCGTGCCGTTTGCGGCCCTTCACGACGGCAAAGGCTTTTTAGTTGAGCAATACAGCATTAGCGTGATGCCGAGTCTGAGTTTGACTGATATTGGCTACGACAATATTGCGGATGATGAAGTTTTGGCGATGGGGGCGTCGGTATTTGAAGATAAAGCGCCTTTACCGGCGGTACCGGTGGAGTTAGAGTCGATCGCGCCGCCCTCAGAAGGAAAATCATTTTTGAATCAAGATTTTACTCTCGGAAATTTGCAAGCTCAGCGGGCAAATCGGCCTTTTGGTATCATTCACTTAGCAACTCACAGCGAATTCCAGCCCGGGGAACCAAAAAATTCTTACATTCAGTTGTGGGATACTAAATTGCGTATCCATCAAATGCGGCAGTTGCGATGGAATGAACCGCCGGTGAATCTGTTAGTTTTAAGCGCGTGCAGTACCGCTTTGGGCGACGAAGAGGCGGAGTTGGGGTTTGCGGGTTTGGCGGTAGCTAGCGGTGCTAGATCCGCTTTGGCGAGTTTGTGGGAAGTCAGCGATGAGGGGACTTTGGGGCTGATGACTGAGTTTTACCGGCAGTTGCGGGCCCCCAAACGCGGTGGCAATTTAATGATTAAAGCAGAGGCTTTGCGGCGCGCCCAATTGGAGATGCTGCGGGGGCGCGTGCGGATTCAAGACGGGATGCTGCGAGTCGAAGGGCTTTCTGAGAGTCTAATTTTGCCTCCGGAAATTGCGGCGCGGGGCGATCGAGTGCTTTCGCATCCTTATTATTGGGCAGCCTTTACCATGATTGGCAATCCTTGGTAATCGGGATGTTGAATTAAGAAGGAAAAAAGGGCGTTGCTGAATCAAGCTATCAATAGTGCAGTAACTGGAACGTCCTGAAATTTTAGGTAATTTATTTAGGACTTATATCGTTTCGGATACAACCGGAAACGCTATCAAATGTCTCGAAACTATCAGATCCTAATACCCATCATAAAATTCCTGACCGAAAGTGGTCAACGGCTGTCCACAATCAGATTTTGTGTGTTTTTTTCACATAAGTGTGTAATTTATCGAGCTCACCGACTTCTGAAATGACCTCGGGTGATAAGCATCTGATCGGAGTTTTCCCACAAGTTTTACCAAAGTTATTAGGGTGGTGTGATGAACTCCCTTGATTCGTTAATCGCCAGAAAAATCCTACCATTGACATACATTTTTAGGCCTTGGGGTTTCACATTCTAACTGTAACCATATGTGGGATTCATAATCAGCGATAGATTGACAACCAGATTTGACACAAATGTGCTTCGGTTTTCCTTTTTTCTGAATGTTTTTACGGATATGGGTTGATTTGCACTCGCTTTCATGGGATGGTGATTCCACCTATTCATACTCTAATTATGCAGGGCCCAAATCTCCTAGGAAGGTCAACGGCGATCGGCCTTCACTTTGTTCTGTCTGCTTTTGGAGGTAACTGTAGAGCGATCGCACTCCTCACCTAAATACTTATTTATACTTTTTTAAAGAAATGTAAAAAATAATAATTTTTTAGTGAAAATTTAAATTTTGCTTAAAGTGCAGGCTAGTCTTTATATTAGAGGATACATCTACTTACAAATTGAGAATTGCTAAAAAAAATGTGTATTCATTATTAAAAGAGGCTGTAAGGATGATTAACTTAGCAGGCTACGAGATTACTAACCAAATTCATGAAAGTAACAATTCTTTAGTTTACCGAGGACTGAGAAAGCAAGACAACCAACCAGTCATTCTCAAATTCCTCAAGCAAGATTATCCGATGCCAGCTTCGTTAGTCAGATACAAGCAGGAATATGAAATTACACGCAATCTCCAGCTAGAAAGCGTGCCTAAAACCTATAGCTTAGAAAGATACCATAACAGTTTGGTTATTATTTTCGAGGATTGTGGTGGAGAATCATTAAAGCTTTGGTTGGCTTCTCACAAACTTACCTTAGAAGAGTTTTTGGCAACCGCTATTAAAATAACCCGGGCTTTAGGCCACCTTCATCAACATAAGATTATTCATAAAGATATCAATCCCAGCAATATTATTATTAACTCGACAACAGGGCGAGTCCAAATCATAGATTTTGGCATTTCTACTGTCTTATCGCGTGAGAATCCTACCCTAAAAAATCCTAATGTTTTAGAAGGCACTCTGAGCTATATATCGCCGGAACAAACAGGCAGAATGAACCGATCGATCGACTACCGCACAGATTTTTACTCATTAGGAGTGACTTTTTACGAACTGCTAACGGGGCAACTGCCATGCGATTACAACGATGCAATCGAATTAGTCCACTGTCATATTGCTAAACAAGCAGTACCGCCCCAGGAAATCAATCCAGAAATTCCTAAAGCGGTTTCTGATATTGTAATGAAACTGTTAGCAAAAACTGCTGAAGCCAGATACCAAAGTGCTTGGGGAATTATCGCAGATTTAGAAGAATGCCTGCAACAATTAGAAACTAAGGGAAGTATTGCAGATTTTGCGATCGCCCAAAAAGATATTACCGATAAGTTTCAAATCCCCCAAAAACTCTACGGGAGAGAACGAGAAGTTGAAACCTTGCTAGCTGCATTCGATCGCGTCAGCAATGGTACAACAGAAATTATGTTAGTGTCGGGTTACTCTGGCATTGGCAAATCTGCCTTAGTGCAAGAAGTTTATAAACCAATTACTAAGGCAAGCGGTTACTTTATTGCCGGAAAATTCGACCAATTTCAACGCAATATTCCTTACTCAGCTATTGTTAAAGCGTTTCAGTCCTTAGTCAAGCAAGTTTTAACAGAGAACGAAACGCAACTCAATGCTTGGAAAGAAAAACTTTTAGCGGCGTTTGGTGATAACGGTCAAATCGTTATAGATGTCATTCCCGACGTAGAACTCATCGTTGGCAAACAGCCACCCGTCCAAGAGTTAGGTGCTGCGGAAGCGCAAAACCGCTTTAATTTAGTCTTTCAAAAATTCATCCGCTTGTTCTGCTCGGTTGAACATCCCTTAGTCATTTTTCTGGATGATTTACAATGGGCTGACTCTGCTACTCTGAAACTGCTGCAAGTAATGATGGCAGATAATGAAACAAAATATTTATTTCTAATTGGTGCTTATCGAGACAACGAAGTCAGCCCCAGTCATCCCTTGATAATGACTCTGGATGAACTGCAAAAGCAAAAAGCGACTATCAACCAAATTACTTTAACTCCTTTACATCTCGAACAGATTGCTAATGTGATTGCTGATACTCTGCGTAGAGATACAAAAGCAGTCATGCCCCTAGCTGAGTTAGTCGTGGGTAAAACTCAAGGCAATCCTTTTTTTGTCAATCAGTTTCTCAGAACTCTCTATGAAGAAAACCTCCTGATTTTTAATTATGAGCAAAGAAAATGGGATTGGAATATTTCAGAAATCGAAGCAGTAGGAATTACCTATAATGTGGTTGAGTTGATGGTCGGTAAATTGAGAAAAATGCCAGATTCCACTCAGCAGGTTTTACGGTTAGCCGCTTGTGTGGGCAATAGTTTTGACTTAAATACTCTCTCGATAGTCAACGAAAAATCTACCGCCGAAACTTTTCAAGAGCTATTGCCCGCGATCCAAGATGGATTAATTTTAGCCACTTCTGAACTCGGGGTAACAGAAGAAGAAATTGTTCAGTCTCATCTAATCATTACTACTTACAAGTTTTTGCACGATCGCGTGCAACAAGCAGCTTATGCCCTGATTGATGAAAGTTCTAAAAAAACAGTTCACTTACAAATCGGTCGCCTGCTTTGGCAAAACACCTCGTCAGAGATGCGATCGGAAGAAATATTTGCGATCGTCGATCATTTGAATCTAGGAATTGAAGGGGTTGGCGATCAATCCGAACGAACTGAAATTGCAAAACTTAACTTAACCGCAGGTCAAAAAGCCAAAGCTGCAACAGCTTATGCTGCGGCTACCGAATATTTGCAAGTGAGTTTGGGACTGTTAGCAGAAGATAGCTGGATTTATCAGTACGAACTGACATTAATACTGCACACCGAAGCAGCAGAGGCAGCATTTCTGAGTGGTGACTTTGACCGGATGCAGAAATTAGCTGAGGTTGTGCAAAACAGTGCCAAAACGCTATTGGACAAAATAAAAGTCTATGAAGTCCAGATTCAAGCTTATGTGTCGCAGAACAAACTACTAGAAGCAGTTAATATAGCCTTAGAGATTTTAAAGTTGTTAGGGGTAGAGTTTCCCTCTCAGCCCAACCCGTCGGATATTGGGCAAGCATTCACGGAAACTTCAGCAATTTTAAACGGGATGGGAATTGAGGAATTAATCGACCTGCCTCAAATGAACGATCCCAATAAACTAGCAGCCATGAAACTTATGTCAAGTATCTTTGCTCCTGTATACATTGCTGCTCCTGCACTGTTGCCCTTGACGATATGTAAACAAGTACATTTATCTGTCGAATATGGCAATGCTTCTGTTTCTCCCTTTGCTTATGCCAATTATGGTTTTCTTCTTTGTGGCATTGTAGGAGATATTGATTCGGGTTATCAGTTGGGTCAATTAGCTTTAAGTCTATTGTCGAGGTTAAATGCTCAAGAAATTAAAGCCAAGACACCCTTTATAGTAAATATATTTATCCGACATTGCAAAGAGCATCTGAGAGAAACCTTAGAACCTTTGGTGTCAGTTTATTCTAGCGGACTGGAGACAGGAGATTTAGAATTTGGCGCCTTTGGTCTACTCTTATACTCCTATTTCGCTTACTATAGCGGCAAAGAATTGACTGCTCTTGAAACAACAATGGCAAATTACAGAAATGCTATTTATAAACTTAAGCAAGAAACAGCTCTTAATTTTCACGAAATCTATTGGCAGGCTGTTTTAAATCTTCTGGGAAAAAGTGAAGATCCCTGCCGTTTACAGGGTGAGGCATATGACGAGGAGATCAGGTTGCCATTGCACGAGCAAGCGAACGATAGATTGGGAGTTGCCTACCTATATTGGAACAAACTTTCACTTAGTTACTGGTTTGAAAATTACTCAGAAGCGATTGAAAATACTACCATAGCAGAGAAGTATTTAGACGTAGTGGTAGGATTGCCTCTTGTTCCTCTGTTCCATTTTTACGATTCTTTAATATGGCTAGCGGTGTATTACGCTCGGTCTGAATTAGAGCAAAACACCATCCTAGATCGCGTCCGAAATAATCAACAAAAAATGCAGAAATGGGCGCATAATGCTCCAATGAATCATCTGCACAAATTCTATTTAGTAGAGGCAGAAACGCATCGTGTTTTAGGCGAAAAAATAGAAGCGATCGAGATGTATGACAAGGCTATTGCTATGGCTAAAGAAAACGAGTACATCAATGAGGAAGCACTTGCTCACGAACTCGCCGCTAAATTCTACCTCTCATGGGACAAAGAAACGATCGCCCAAGTTTATATGCAAAACGCTCATTATAGCTACCAAGTCTGGGGCGCTATAGCTAAAGTTAAGCATTTAGAAGAGAAATATCCCCAATTACTAACTAGAACGTCAGCTAAGACAACAACTCAAACAAAAGTTAACCGAACAACGACTACGCCTACTACTACGAGCACTAATTTGGGAGATACGCTAGATTTAGCCACAGTAATGAAAGCTTCCCAAGCAATTTCAGGTGAAATCGTTTTGAGTAAGTTGTTGGAAAGGTTGATGAAAATTGCGATCGAAAATGCAGGCGCTGAGAAAGGCTTTTTAATTTTAGAAAAAGCTGGAAACTGGGCGATTGAGGCAGAAGGTTCGGTGAAGGGGGATGAAGTTAGCGTGCTGCGATCGCTTCCCCTGAATGCAGAAGCTGCTTCTGGGGAAACGCCAAAACTGGCAAGTACGATCGTCCACTACGTCATCCGCACCCAGGAAAACGTGGTTTTAAATAACGCCACCCAAGAGGGACAATTTACCCGCGATCCTTATATTGCAGCCACTCAACCGAAATCGATCCTCTGCACTCCTCTGCTGCACCAAGGCAAACTGACAGGTATTTTTTACCTAGAAAATAACTTGACAGAAGGAGCTTTTACTACAGATAGGCTAGAACTGTTAAAATTGTTATCAGCCCAAATAGCCATTTCCCTTGAAAATGCCCAACTCTACAATAACTTGCAGGAGTTCAATCAAAACTTAGAGCAATTAGTGTGCGATCGCACCCAGGAATTATCCAACACGCTGGATGCTTTAAAAGCGACTCAAAGTAAGCTAGTCGAATCAGAAAAAATGGCATCTCTAGGAGGATTAGTTGCAGGCGTCGCCCACGAAATTAATACTCCCGTCGGCGTTGGTGTCACTGTTGCTTCCGCTTTGGCAGACCATACCACAGAATTTGCCTCTATTTATAAGAGTGGCAAAATGAAACGCTCGGAACTAGAAGAATTTTTGGATATAGCCACCCAAAGCAGCAACACCCTTCTAACTAATCTAAATCAGGCAGCGGAATTGATTCAGAGCTTTAAAGAAGTGGCAGTCGATCGCTCTAGCGAAGAACGACGAACTTTCGGGGTAAGAAATTATCTGGATGAAATTTTAATCCAATTAAAACCAAAATTGAGAAATAGCAAACATTCGATCGAAATTAAGGGAGACACCAAAATGGCCCTAGATTCTTATCCAGGTGCATTATCCCAAGTTATCACAAATTTACTGATGAACTCTCTGATTCATGCTTACGAACCGGGCGAATCTGGTCAGTTCGTTTTTGATTGGCAACAAGATGGCGATCGACTTCGCTTTGAATATTCCGATGATGGTAAAGGCATTCCTCCAGAAAATTTAAGTAAAATTTTCGAGCCATTTTTTACTACCAAACGCGGCCAGGGTGGTAGCGGGTTGGGATTGCATATTGTCTACAATTTAGTTACCCAAAAACTTCTGGGTGAAATAGAATGTAAAAGTGAGGTCGGAGCAGGCACGAAATTTATTATTAAGTTACCCGCCCAAATCGATTCAAAACCGTAGTTTCCTCAATCAAAACCTCAGTAACACAGAAAGGAGACCAGCAATGGACAAGAATATTGACGGATTTTTAACTGAAAAATCATCTGAAAAAGTGTTATTTGTGGAAGAAGCTAACTCAGATGATGAGTTATTTTTTGCCGATGAAGTATCTGAAGATTCCCCAACTGAAAGCTGGAAAATTTTGATTGTCGATGATGAGGCTCAAGTTCACACAGCTACCGATATTGCCTTAAGAAAGTTTGTTTATGAAAATAAATATTTAAAATTTTTTAGTGCTTATTCCGCTAAGGAAGCTAAACAGTTAATTCAAGAACATCCTGATGTGGCTATCATCCTGCTTGATGTAATCATGGAAACGGATGATGCTGGCTTAGAGTTTGTGAAATATGTCCGCGAAGTGTTAGGCAATCAGTTAGTGCGAATTATTTTACGCACGGGTCAACCCGGACAAGTTCCTGAAAAAAGCGTTATTATCAATTACGATATTAATGACTATAAAACTAAAACTGAACTAACGACATCAAAGCTATACACTACCATACTAACAGCTTTGAGAAGTTTTTGTCTGGGTCAAAAATTGCAGTCAGAAATAGAGCGGCGCGAACAAATAGAACAAGCACTTCGTATCAGTGAAGAAAAAGAACACCAAAAAGCTCTTGCCTTAGAGCATTTTGTCACAGAGCTGCAAGAAACACAACTCCAGCTAGTTCAAAGTGAAAAAATGTCTAGTCTCGGTCAATTAGTTGCAGGTGTCGCTCATGAAATTAACAATCCGGTTAACTTTATTTACGGCAATATCTCCTATGCGAAAGATTATATTAAAGAACTCATCTATCTGTTGAATCTCTACCAACGCCATTACCCGCTACCAGAAGCAGAAATTATCAATGCAATAGAAGATGGAGAGTTAGAATTTATCATAGACGATTTGCCAAAATTGCTTTCTTCCATGCAGTTAGGCATCGATCGCATTCGCCTTATTGTGCAGTCTCTACGAAATTTTTCGCGGTTGGATGAAACTGAAATCAAATCAGTAGATATCCACGAAGGGATTAATAGCAGTTTGATGATCTTACAGCACCGACTAAAAGCTAAGTCAGATCGCCCTGCTATTAATGTGATTAGAGACTATGGTGAATTGCCGCTTGTAACCTGTTATGCAGGTCAACTCAACCAGGTGTTTATGAATCTGTTAGCGAATGCTATAGATGCTTTGGAAGAGCGGGAAAGTAGCGAAAAGGGTACAGCTTTTAAGCCCCAGATTTTGATTCGTAGTGAAGTCGTACCGGGCAATTCACATGACAAGCTGAGTGAGGGTTCACGCATTCGGATAACAATTGCCGATAATGGCGCTGGCATGACTGAGAAAGTTCGCGCTCAACTTTTTACTCCCTTTTTTACTACTAAGCCAATAGGAAAAGGTACAGGCATGGGATTGTCTATTAGCAAAAAAATTCTGCTAGAAAAACACTGCGGTCAATTGCAATGTATTTCTATGCCCGACCAGGGAACGCAGTTTATTATTGAGATGCCAACTATCTGTATATCAACCAATTTCGCGGTACCTACGGTCTAGGAAACTCATCTAGCGGAATTCATCATGTAGCGGTTTTCAGTTGCATCAGAACGGGGTAATTGCTAATTGCTAATTAATCTGAATTCTGACAGACTTTTTTCGCGCAGCAAGCCCACCCCTTCAGGGGTTGGGATAGGCGCTGCGGATGCGGGCACATTCTTCTAACTTACAGCGTATTCCAGGTTTATGAAGTAGGGACACGGCGCCGTGCCGTGTCCCTACGGCGGGATATCGATAGGCGGGTGTCCTTCATAAACGTGGAATCGGCTGTATATTTGTGTCGGTTGTTGCAAACAATTTATAGATTGCTATTAACCTCAGAAAGGTTACTCTAAATAGGTTAAATATGAATGTCTCAAAATCTATGTCAATGGTATGAGTTTTTGAGCAATTGAGCAAGTCAAAAATGTGCATCATACGACAATAATTAATTGGCTCAAAGAACTAGAAAAACTATGGCTAGATTTTGATAGCACAGAGACAAATCCACAAGTCGGTGAATTAGATGAATTAGAAAGATTTGTCTGCTCAAAAAAAACTTGCCTCTGCTTATTGACAGCAGTAGACCACTTTAAACCAGGTATTTTAGGATGGGTATTAGGCGATCGTAGTGGCAAAATATTTGAACCACTTTGGATTCTTCTTAATCAATGTAACTGCTATTTTTATGTGACAGATTGCTGGAAAATTGACTAATTTTTATTGCTGATTCAGGTAAAAGTATTAGCAAAAAGTATAGGAAAATACTTGAGGAAAAAAATACAATATGAAGACATTATTTGGCTCAGTTGAAACGAAAAACTATTTTTATTCTAAATCTGAACAAAGGCTCAGATACTCCGTTCGATCGATTATTAATTCACCTTTCCCAGATTTGCCGATATTTCAATTCCATATCAAAATCAAATAAATTATTTTGGTTTTATGCGCCGGCGTTGCTTAGTGATACCCTAATTCAGCAACGGTTTTTTTTGTTGTCATAACATCAAGGCGCTCAAGTATCTGCGTTTGGCGGCAATTTTCGCCCAACTTCCTGATGACATACGTGCCAAAAATACAGGGATAAATTCAGAAGAGCTAATAATTTAGTGCCATCTTCTAACATCGCGTGTAATCCTTGGCTTCGCAAGTTTAACATATCCTCAAACCTAGAGATAGCGAACAATAAAAATGCTGCAACTAATGGCAGGTAAGGAGTGGTTTTGATGTACCGCCAAAACTTAACTCCGTAAAGGAAAACAGCACTACCATAACACAAATAAATTAATTTCGTAGATATTCCCAACCGAGAAAGAATCAAAGTCATCCGAAACCTGTCATCCAGGAAAAATACTCCGAGTAGTAAAGCACTAAAAAATAAGAATGTTCCCGATCGACTGCGTGGATATTTTTGGCGCAGCACTCCAAACGTAAATGCACAAATTGCGACTGGGATGCACCAGAGGACTTCGGAAACTCCGGTTAGAATCCCTTCGTAAGGGAACCAGAAATTAAAAGGATCGCTAAACAGGCGTTCAACTCCGTCTCCCTGGTTGTTGAGTTTGGCGTATACGCTCAGCCCGCCCAAAATCAGGACAGTCAGAGTGTTGAAAACAGCTAAAAACGGTACTGTCAAAAAATGTTTTTTGAGTCTTTCTAAAGAAGTTGAAAACTTGGGAATTTTATCGAATAAAGGTAGATGCTTCATAAAAACTGTTTCCAAGGAATGGGGTTTGTTACTTATTCACCGGCAGCCAAACCACAAATGTAGTGCCGCGATCGGTTGGATATAAATGAGTTTCTGCCGATGGCAGCCATTCAGGATTTACTGGGGAAAATACTTCTATTTCTCCTTGCATTTGGCGGACTAAATCGCGGGCGATCGCCAAACCCAATCCTGTACCGGGAATTTCTGTCTGCGCTTTTTCTCCCCGGTAGTGCCGCTCAAATAAATGCTCTAAATCCTGGGGGGGAATGCCGGAACCGGTGTCGCTAACTGCAATTGCTATAGCAGGCAATTGGCTGTATCCTGCCCGATCGCCATCCGCTGCTTCGTACCTGACTTTAATATAAATTTGGCGGCCGGCAGGAGTATATTTCAAAGCATTGTCAATTAAATTGCTCAAAACTTCGCGCAAAGCTCGATCGTTCGCTGAGACTGGCGGCAAATCAGCAGGAATGTCGGCTAGCAATTTCAGATGCCTTTCAGAGGCGATTGCCTCGGCGGAAATTAACAGCGGTTTTAAGACTTCTATAACAAAACAGGAGTCCTTCAAGTTTGTCGCAGGTGACAGCGACAGAGGAGAATGCCGGATTAATTCCAAAGATGTTGCTTTTTCTGAAGTGCCCGATGGCAGTCTCAGATTTACTTCGCCAGTGTCAACAGTTCGATCGAACTGACCCAGCAACTCTTGCAGCCGATCGCTCTCTCGGACAATACTAAAAGCCACATTGCGGTTTTTGTCTTCCGGTACCAGCCGCCGCGCTAACAGCTTGCCAAAAGTTCGCAACGCTGTCAGCGGACTTTTGAACTGGTGCAGCAAATTGTGCATCGTGTCGTAAACCTGAGCCTGGATTTGCCGAGTCGCACCCAATTCCTGCTGCATCCACTGCGATCGCTGGTCTAAAATGCACGCCAGGGCTAAGGTGCGAGCAATTTGTTGTATCTGAGCCTCCTCTGGCTCGTTCCAAGGCCTGTCTTGCCGACCGCTGACTAGGAGTCCCATTACAGTTCCCTCGTGTATCAGAGGCGTCACAATTTGCCTGCGTTGCTGCCACACATTCTCCGGGCCTTGGCACTGATTGGAACCCCGCTCATTACTCGGAAGCCGCTCGGGTGCGATCGCCCCTGCGGTTGATTCTTCCACAGGAAGAACCGGCGGCGCTAGCAGTCGCGGCACTGGTTTCACTGTCGAGCTTTCGGAAGATGGCAACCTCAACCCCTGATTTTCTTCCGATTCGGCTGAGGTTTCTGGGTAAACCGCGATCGGCACCAACTTTGCTTCGCTGCCTTCTACTAGCTCTTGTGTCAGGTATACCGCGCTGAATTTCGCTCCCAAACTAACCGCGATCGCCACCTGCGATCGGCAAAGCTTGACAAATTCTGAACTGGCTGGCATTAACATGAGCGCCACATTAAGATATCTAACGGAATTCTAAGTAAATTACAAACGATCCGCCGCCGATTACAGAAGAGAGACTTCTAGATTTCAGGTTTCTTGACTTCGATCGAAGGCAGCTATGTTGAAGGCATGGGGCTTTCGCGAACCCAAATTGCCCCGCATCGCCGTCGGCGCAGCTTCACAGATCCCTAAGCTGGGCTGTGGCCGGAACTTGCGGCCCACCATACCACAACCGCTACACTTTTGTCGATCGGCACGAATGTTAAGATTATGTCGATATATTAAAAACAGTTGAAGTTTAGAGCTAGAACGGATATACTGGCCTCGGATTTGGTAGCTATCATTACAACCTGTCTGCTCATACTGTCTGCTCACAGAGGAGGTAAAGAAATTGGCCAGGAGACGCAAACGCAAGAGTCGCCGCCGACAAGAAGGACGCAGAATTTTAGAGTGTGTGCCTCAATATAGCATCGAGAGCGGCGAAGATAAACCCGTAACAGCGGCTCGCAAGTTCATCCATGCCGAAGGCATTGCTCCCCCAGCTTTGCTGTTAGTCAAGCGTAACGAGCATACCACTGACAGATACTTCTGGGCTGAAAAAGGTTTATTTGGAGCCCAATACGTAGAAGAGAACCATTTCTTGTTTCCCAGCTTAAAGGTGATGTTGGAAGCTACCACAGAAAAAATTCCTGTGGTGTCAGCGGGCCGCGCATAGCTCAAAATGTTTAGCTCAAAACATTGACACCAATGTTTTTCTAAGTCTTTTAACAAAAGCGCCAGAGTTCTCATTGTCTGGAGAGTGCCAACTGAATTTATGCGAAAAATCCTTAGGAATTAGGGTATAAGGAGCCATCGCAACAGGCTCGATCGCTGCAGCGAGCGATCGCCACAATTGGCACTTTCACGATAATGGTTTTTTTTGACTGTTTTGTCGATCGAACAAGCGGATCAAAAAAACAGCCGACGAGAGAGCTGCTCTTGAGTCATCGTTTTGTCTGCTCGAACTCTAACTACGGCATCTAGCATATCAAAAAACGTTCCGCACGAAACTTTTAATCGATCGGTTTCAAATCTAAAGCTTTTTGCATAGCTGCTAGTTCGTCGCGGTGAGCTCTGACAGTAACAAAGCTCTTGGTTTGGCTTCCCGACTCAGCAACTGATTCGAGTTTGAGCGAGACTTGCTCATAGCGTCCAGCTTTTTTCCAGTAAAATACCCCCGCCAGCGGCGACAGCAGTACCAAAGCTAGGAAAATTTGACCCTGCTGGGGAACTAGCATTCCCAAAACCAGTCCCAAGCACAGAGCGCCGCCTGCACTCAGCAGAGTTAAAAAAATAGCTAGAAACAAACTCGGCCTGACAAAACCCTCAAAGGTAACTTTATAGTTGGGGGCATCGACGGCTGCAACTCGGTAAGCTCTCTGGGCAAAATACTGTTGTAACTCTGTTAACAGTGACTCTTGAGCGCTCTCGGAAGCAAGCTTGACTTGTTCGATTCGATCTTTAACTGAAGCCTTGATGAAGAAAAACAAGCCTACAGCCAGCAGTAGCGTTAGCACAAATGTTGAAGGAAGAACAGCAGTATCCATCGGTAGAAGTTTGTGTAATTAAAACGATCGACTATTACTTTACAGAACTTGACATACGAAAGCGAGCGAGGACTTACGCAGACACTTTTTTACCAAAATTCGCAGAAAGTTTCTTCTGCAAGGCGTTTTTCTCCCCATCACCAAATTCCCATATCTCCCCATTATCCCTAATTCTCAAGTGACAATACGTAAGTCCTGACGCGCCGTGTAGATGCTTGCATCGCTGTGCGGCGATCGAGCAAAGCGAAGGCAATCGGGCAAATCGCTTTGCAAGTAGCGCCAGCATCTCCAGAGTTTAGGCATCCGATTAAAACTCGGTTAACCCGTCTGACCAGTTTCTAATGCGCGGGGCCGACGCCCTGACGCGCCGTTTCCCTGACCGATGTACTCGTGCCAGAGACGAGCGAGGTCTTGAGCTTGGTGCCGCCACTCAGGGAGGATTTGATACATCCGCCGGGGACGGCCGCGTCCTTCTACTTTTTTCCAGTAACCGGTAATTACGGCTTCATCTTCGAGGAATTTCAGAGCGCTGTAGAGCACGGTATCAGAAAGTCGGTAGATGGGGAATTCCCTCTCTAGTTGGCCAATCAGTTCTGTACCGTAGGAATCTCCGCGCAATAACACGGAGAGAATGTAACACACAGCTAGTTCCTTGTTTAGATAAACAGGAGGGGGGTCTTGAAAAAATTGATAGATATGTTCAAACTTCATCTGTCTTGTCCGCTGGAAACTCTCGTGATACCGTCAGGTTAACGGGAGAGGAAAGCGGGGCGGGGTGTGCCGCTTCCTAAGGATTAAGTGGGACACCGGGGAAACAGAGGTGCAGTATTTCCCCGGTAAATGTTGATGGCCCCAAAGGCTTGTCCTGCACTTCGGTAATGTTTGCCTGCGCCTTGGTCGAGCAGCGCTGACGTAACGCCGCTTGCTAACTTCCTCTTCCAATCTATCGCAGCGACTATTGTCAAGTGTGCGACGATCGCCTGCAAGAGTTGGCAGTTAGTTCGGGAGTTGGTGTTTTAACTGAATTTGCAGTTGATGTTTGCGCTCAAGCGCAGGCTTTAAACCGAACTCAGGCCTAACATGGCGCGCAGTGTAAAAGTTAGAAAGACAAAAGTCGCTACAATCGAACTAATCAGGGCGATCGCAGTTGTCGGTCGATCGAGCAGGGGTTTGAGTCGCTCGAACAGGAAAAAGAAAATTCCCAGACATACCGTAATCAAAAAGCGGGGGTAGCGAGAGACGTTATTAATAAAATCTTGCATTGGCTTGGTGGGGTAAAGTGTCACAGCTCGATCTTTGACTGGTAACACTTGTGAGCGAGTTAGACAATTTTGGCACAGCCGGAGCTAAATCTGCCAATCAGGCGATCGGACATTTTTGTCGGCGATGCTGACATATATAAATTCTAACGAAAACTTTTCGCCGATCGTTCCGGCACTGTACTGTTTAATGCGGCGCGACCTCCGGTGACAACTTCAGAAGTATTTATATTGAGTTCTAGTTGTGATAAATATTATAGGGCCGTTATTTCTAGATAAATGTCTGCTTCCGCACCTTTTCAAGTCTTGCCGCGTCCCTTTCTGAAATGGGCAGGAGGTAAAACCAAGTTGATTGGACAATATCAACCTTATTTTCCTGAAAAGTTCACAACTTACTACGAGCCTTTTTTGGGCGGCGGAGCTGTATTTTTTTACTTAGCACAGCAGCACCCAGGTTTGCAAGCTGTTTTAACAGATATTAATCCTGAATTGATTAATGCTTATCGCTGTGTCAGGGACAAAGTTGAGGAGCTAATTCTAATTTTAGAGGAGCATCAGTTAGAACATACCAAGGACAATAAAAATTATTATTACTCGGTGCGATCGCGATCCTACAAAACAGATACAGAAAGAGCAGCACGGCTAATTTACCTCAATAAAACTTGTTACAACGGTCTCTACAGAGAAAACTCAAAAGGTGAATTTAATGTTCCCATAGGTCGATACAAAAATCCTCAAATTTGTCAAGCAGATTTACTGCGTTCGGTTTCCTCTTTACTCGCGCCCGCTAAAATAGAAGTGAGAAAGTTCGATGAAATTTTAGATTTTGCTACTAGCCGCGAAGACTTGGTTTATTTTGACCCACCTTATTATCCGATCAGTGCCACGAGTAACTTTACGGCTTACAGCCGGGATAATTTCAAAGAATCTGAACAGCTTAAACTCAGAGATATTTTTGCAGAACTTGCCGAACGGGACGTGAAAGTTATGCTGTCTAATTCTAACTGCGATTTCATCGAAAAAATCTACAGCGATACTCAAATTTTTCCTAATAAATCTCTGCCAAAACTCATTGAAATATCAGCATCTAGGGGAATTAATTCTAATAGTTGCAAGCGCGGCAAAGTCAAGGAATTATTAATACGTTCATTTTAAATTACACTTAAGCAAAGTTTCTACTTAAGCATATTTTTTCTGGCAACCCGTGACCTCAGAAACCCGGTTTCTTCGTAAATTTATCGTGACTCAACGAAAAACTCGTAGAAACCCGGTTTCTAGCCCCCATCATTAAGCACTGACACTGTGACCTCAGAAACGCGGTTTCTTCCTATATTTTTAAGTATTCAAAAAAAAGTATTCAAAAAAATATTGTAGAAACTGGTTTTCAAAATCGGCCAGAAAAAAGGAAGTATTACCTATTGATTTTTCTGGACGTTAGGGATATAATTTAATAATGGGAGTGGAAAATTAAATTTTATTTTAGTCGCTATTTCGATTATTAGATTATACTTCTAAAAAGTGCCAGAGTCAAGCTGTCAATCCAAAAAAAAGGTGAGTTTTTTAAATTTAAAAAAACAAAAATATTCGATGACTAATAGTCTGTTACCGTGAATAATAGCAGTTTGCAAAAAAAAAGCAAAAGTAGGGAGGCTCGAAAGGGCGATCGCCATCAGCCACGGACAAATATTTCTGGGTATTTCCTGATTACAGATATTTGTTAGCCCAGGTAATGAAACCTTCGAGCTTGTGCACTGCCAACAGATTTTGATTGTCAGGAATTTGTTTTTTAAACCAGTCGATCGAACCTTGCCTCATACCGTCACCGCCCACTATAACAATAGTTGGCACCGGATAGCAATTTTTAATATTTAAATTGAGGTAAGGATACTTCTCGTCTACTGAACCTTTGTCTTCTTGCCACTTGCACTCAACAATTAGACCCCGAGGAAACAAACCGGAACCAACAATATAAAAATCGACATTTATTTCAGTTTCATAGATGCTAGACCCGATATAAACCTGTTTAGCATATCGCTTGGGATTTTCAGTAGAGATTAAGAGCCAATCTCGCTTGCGCTTTTTCGGCAACTGGGGACATATTTCGAGATATCCGTGGCCTCTCAACGTACCTTCTACAGTTGTTTCTAAAACCAAACCAGTTTTATTGGCTCTACAACCCCTATTCATTTTGTTGCCTCCTGAATATACTTTGAATTAAGCCGATCGCACTTCGATCGCTCCCCTGTCAAAAACCCGTTTGTCAGTACCGATCGAACTGACAAACATTCGGTCTTCATAGACATCAAACGTCGCAAAACTCAGGCGGCTAGCAGCATACTCCGTCCACTCAGAACGCCCCACCGGACGAGTGCCACCGCCGGCACCGCAAATTAAATAAGTCGTACCGTTAATCGATCGAGTGCGTTCGTAACTGTGCTCGTGTCCGTTGATATAAAGCTGCACGCCGTACTTTTGAAACAAAGGCGTCAAAGTTTTAATAAAAGGTTGATTCACTCCGTACACCCCAGAAGAATAAATCTGGTGGTGGCCGAACACAACTTTCCAAGGTGCAGTGCTCTGACTCAACTCTTTTTCCAGCCAAACAAGCTGATTTTTCCAATCCGCATTGTGATTGGTATCTAAAGCAAAAAACTGTACTGGATCTCGCCGAAAAGTATAGTAGCGACCTTGCATATTAAAACCTGCATATTTCACTTGCGGATCGCCGTTAGCAGTGCGGATATCGTGATTTCCCAAACAAGCATAAAATTTTACACCTTGCTGCAATAACGGCTGATAGGGCCGCTCGAAAACAGCATTAATTTTTTCAATTTCGCCGTTATTGTAGATATTGTCGCCGGCGAGAACAGCAACATTAAAAGGGTTTTCCCGGTGATATTGTGCCATCGCCTCAGCCACAGCATACTGACCTTGGGCGCCGGTACCGGTGTCGGCAACCGAAATAAAGCGTAAAATAGGCGGTGAGGCCGGCAAAGGGACGATCGCCCTTTCTCCCTCAACGTTAGAAGGCATAGCAGCCTTGGCGTCTGTACCCCAGGCAGTCCGAAGCTGAAACATTTTCCAGACTCCGGCCAAACCTAAGCTGCTGAGACTGCCTAAAATTAGAAAGTGACGGCGTTTGATGCTCATTGTGATTCGGTTACAACTAAGTTAAATGATAAATTAAGGCTGAGACGGCTCAACTAAAATTTATCGCTTTTAGATATATTTGCAACGCCCCAAGGCAGAGAAAATGTCAGAAGAACAACTAAACCAGTCAACTCCAGAACCCTCTCAATCTCCGACACCGGAGGTTGACTCGCCTGCAAAGTCTGCCCCCACTGGCAGCAAAACTCAAAATGCCAGCAGCGCGGTTCCAAAAAATCAGAGAATCAAAGCTTTGATTGCCTCGATTGGGAATTTGGGAAAAAAAGAGAAAAAATTAGCAGCCGAACCCCCATTGCAGCCCCAAAAGCCGATCGCGCCCACCGCTTCTGACTCAGCAACAGCAACTCCTCCGGCTGTTGCTGCGGAAGTTAACAGCGTCCCTCCAAAAGTTGCTGTAAAAGTTGAGAAAAAGCCTGTATCCCAACGCCCGGAAGGGAGTTTTTTAGAGAAAGTCGTTGTACTTTGGCAAAGTATTGTACGGCTAGTGCGATCGCTACTGCCACCATCTGCCAACGAGAAGCTATCCGATCCAATTTTAAACGCCGCATTAGCCGCAATTCTGATCGTTGCAGTCGGTTTAACTTTCAACAGTTTCTCGGCAAAACCGCCGGAGAAAGTAGCAAAAGTTCCTTTGCCAGCAGCGCAGCAGTCGCCGCCAACCTTTGGCGATTTTGTGGAACCGGGAACGCCAAAATCCCCAGAGGCGATCGCACCGTCAGCGCCAATCTCTACTAAATTCAAAAGCAAGTTGCCCGATTTAGTGGCGCCGGAAAAACCGCAACCAGTAGAACTTATCCCACCCCCGCCGCTGACGCCGGAACAGTCTCTGATTGCTGCGATTCAAAATCAAGTTACTGAGATTAAGAATCGACTGGGCGGCGGTTTAGTTGAGTCTGTTCAAGCTAATTTTTCCAGCAGCATTTTGACGGTAAAAGTCGCTGAAGATTGGTACAAACTCAGCGAAGTTGAGCAAAATCAACTAGCAACGAAGATGTGGAAGGAGGCTAATTCGCTCGATTTCAGCAAGTTAGAAATTGCTAATAGGGAAGGTAATTTAATAGCTAGAAGTCCAGTTGTTGGTTCCGAAATGATTATTTTGGATAGAGGGATTAATTAGAATTTAAATTGTCTGTATCTGTCAACCATCAGACCAGCCTTACAGTCCAGGAAGCAAAACTTAATTAGGCAGTAAGGTGTGCAGTCCGCACCTTACTGCTGTTGATTTTTTTGAGGATATCGAACTTTTTCCAAATCCAACAGAGTTCTAACATTAAATTAATTAACTTTGAGGAAAATTTTAACTCAAGCCGAACAACTAGAGATTGAATATCCCAGCAGCGACGGAGAGCCGATGGCTGAAAGCGACATCACGCGCGATTGCATGACTTACAGCGTAGAAGCTGTCAAGCTTTATTTTCAAGAACGTTCTGATGTTTACGTGTCAGCCAATTCTTTCATATATTATGAAGAAGGGAACAACCAGGAAGTTGTAGCCCCGGATGTTTATGTGGTGTTTG
Organism: Microcoleus sp. F4-D5; assembly: GCF_036704885.1. Classification (NCBI taxonomy): domain Bacteria; kingdom Bacillati; phylum Cyanobacteriota; class Cyanophyceae; order Oscillatoriales; family Microcoleaceae; genus Microcoleus; species Microcoleus sp. F4-D5. The sequence continues at coordinate 46,970 of NZ_JAUBSX010000060.1, forward strand.
GAGTTGCCAACCGCAAAAGGGATAATTATAAAGTTTGGGAAGAAGGGGGAATTACTCCCGATTTTGTGTTAGAAATTACTTCGGAAACAACTCAGACGAAAGACCAAGAGACCAAACCGGAAATTTATCGGGCTTTGGGAGTTAGGGAATATTTTCAGTACGATCCGTCGGGAGATTACCTAAATCCGATTTTACAGGGAGTACGTCTTATAAACAATCAGTACGAGCCGATTGCAGCCAACAATATCGCTTTCGATACGCTGTGGTTGTTCAGTGAAGTGCTGGGACTGGAATTGCATATAATACCATTTTTCTAAAGATGTGCTAGAGATAAAGAATGTAAGATCCAAGACCATCCTGTGAGAAAACCAATGACA
>NZ_JAUBSX010000061.1:0-46644 GCF_036704885.1 Microcoleus sp. F4-D5
TCACGGCGACCATTATTGATCGTCCGCTCTCTTAATCCTGGTGGTGTAACCTTTTGACACTGATTCAGCAAGCCCTATTTAGGGCTGACGCCAGAAATCATTTTTTACACTATCTGTAGTGCTAGGTGCGGTGTGCATCGCCCTACAAGTAGAGTCTGTGCGTCCAGGAGTGTAAAAAAAAAGACTGGGGAATGCCTAAACGCACAAGCCTTGATGAATTTAGCAGAAGAAAGGGACAAGGAAATTTGGCAACTATTGTAACAGATTTAGATAAAAACTCTTTATTAGAAGTAATAGACGATCGTAAAAGCGACGATACAGCGTATTCCAGGTTTATGAAGTAGCGACGCGGCGAGAGCAAGAGTGTCACTACGGCGGGATAGATCGATAGGCGGGTGTCCTCGATCAACGCGCAATCTGCTGTATTTAAATAAATATTACTTATTACCCTAACTACGAGAGAGCCAAATCATCTTTACCGAAAATTGTTACAAATTTTAAATTTAATTGTTTTACCTGCGCTTCAACCCCAACACGCTGAGAAAAAAGCTCGACAAAACCATCTGCAAACCGACAGTCAGGCAAGTGAGCGAGGGAATAACCAAACGCAGAGTTTTAGAAGGGTCGAGAGAACCGAAAGCTGTTTCGCTCCAGATAGTTAATGACAAGAACGAGCCAACTATTCCGATTAAAATTAGCGTGACTCCGACAATCAATCCTGTCTCTAACGTGACATAGCGAAATATTTTATTGAGTTTAGGGTCTTCGGGAAGCAGTTTTTCACTGATGGCGAAAACTTTGGTGAAGAAAGCGAAAGTTACTGCTTGAAAACCGATGATAATTGCGATCGCAGCATACAGCAGCGTGTGTACGTCAAAGCTAATACTACCAATCTTTTGAGTACCAGGTAATAGCCAGAGGCCGACAATTATACCCCAAATTATCAGCGCTACACCCGGATACAAAAACAGCCACCGGGGACTGTAAAGCAGCAGAAATCGTAGGTGGCGCCAGCCATCTCGCCAAGTTCGCAAGTGCGGTGGCCGGCTGCGGCCGTCGGGAGAGAGTACGGTTGGGACTTCAGTTATCCGCAATGTGTACAGAGATGCTTTGACGACCATTTCGCTAGCAAATTCCATCCCCGTTGTTTGCAGGTCGAGTTTCAAAATTGAGTCTCTCCTAAAACCCCGCAATCCGCAGTGAAAGTCGCCGACTGGACTCGCGAAAAATAATTGCCCAACCCATGTCAGCACCGGATTTCCTAAATATTTGTGCAGCGGCGGCATTGCACCTGATTTGATGCCCCCTTGAAAGCGGTTTCCCATTACTAAGTCGAAACCTTCTCGCAATTTCTTGACAAAAGCGCCGAGATTGGAAAAATTGTAGCTGTCGTCAGCATCGCCCATGATAATATAAACTCCGCGCGCTGCAATGATGCCTCCCATGAGGGCGCTGCCGTAGCCTTTTGCGGCTACCGGCACGACTCGGGCTCCCATTCTGGTAGCGATATCTTGAGAACCGTCAGTGCTGCCGTTGTCTGCTATGATGACCTCGCCTGCAATCTCAAGTTCGCGCAGGGACTGATGCGCCTTCTCGATGCAGATTTCTAAAGTTTCTGCTTCGTTCAGGCAAGGCATGAGTATCGATAGTTCTAGAGTGTATTCTCCGCTTTGGTTGGTCTGCTCTGCCATATATTTTTTCTACTCTCGATCGCGATCGACAATACTTGAAAATCAAGTATCTTTGCTTAAAATATTAGTGGTGAATAAAACATAACAAAACTTAATTCAAGTTTTTTAGGTTTTTGGGAACGGCAATTTTTGATTGTACTATAGGTTAGTAAACTTATGAATAGAAGCGTTTTTTTGTTATTGCTTGCTGCAATATTGTGCGGCGTGGCAGGTCAATTCAGTCTAAAGGCAGGAGCTAAAATATTAGGGCCCATTGGCACTGCTAATTTAATGGAAAAAGTGATAGCAATGGCTACCCAGCCGTTGATAGTAGGCGGTCTTTCTTTGTATGCAATTTCTTCCATCGGCTTTATAGTAGTTTTGTCGCGGGCAAACCTTAGCATAGTTTCGCCTTTACTGTCAATCAGTTACCTGTTTACTGTTTTGGGCGGGAAAATTGTATTTAACGAGCCGTTGCCGCCGCTGCGATTGGTAGGTGTGGCGCTAATTATGACGGGAGTAATTTTTGTACTCAGAGGTCAAGCAGGGGGTGCGGCTGGGGGCAGCTAGCGATCGCTTTTGAGATGGATTGACTCTTTAGTGCGGAATTGATAACTTAATTCAAAGGGTGCTTCTAAGTGTTCTGTTATTAGAGAGATTCAACCACCTAGAAGTTGCGGGCGAATCTTTTGAAAGATATAGAAAATGCAACTCTCGCTCGTATTTGTGCCTGCGTAAATCCTGTCGCTACTAATTGACACAAGATTGGCTCACAAGTTGGTCAGGATTCAATTAGAACCGTATATAGCAATTCTTGCAGGAGTTGTAATTTTTTTACCCCACCCCAACCCTGCCCGCAGCCGCTGGCTAGGGAGTAAGAAATTCGCAAATGATGCGAGGATTGCTATAAGTACGATCGCGCTCTCTTGACATGAATCGCGATCGGCGACTGAAAGACGATCGCGCCTGCGTCACCCAGAAAAAATTTAAGTGCGAGACAGATTTCTGTTAAACTAATTAGTTAGCTATGGAGGCAAATATGTAAGTATGTCATTTAACCAGGTTGATTATTGCGAATATTTACGCTCGCCGTCAACCCAACTACAGATTAACTCATTTCTATCAATTTTAGATCGAGTTGCAGAGAATAAAGCTACTTTTTAGAGTACATCCTGATGACACGCCAAATTATTAAGGCGATCGCCCCAGTGCTGAAAGGTTGGATCGACAACTAAACACCAGTCGCACTTAAGCTTTCAGGAACGGTTGCAAATGTTGTGGGGACTCAGAAACAGGACACATCATATCAAGTCCGATAGCACCGGAGTTGAGATAAGCGGTAACGGGTAACGGGCAAACCAATAACTAAGAACTAATAACTAAGAACTAACCAATAATCAATGATTAATGACTGCTGACTAATTATGATTGAGATTTATACAGAAGTCGAACAGGGTCAGCGGTGGCTCGATCGCTATCGGGGACGAAAACCGATATTTGCCTGCGTGTTAGGATTTACGGATACAGGCTTAATTCCGGGTATTTCAGCAGCAGGAGCAACGCCGCACGATCGACAATTTACTTGTTTGGCCGATGCAGAATTTTTGTATAACGGCCCCCAACCGTCGCCCCAATATCCTTTGCCGCCCCTAGAAGCGGGTGCTTCGCCGGTACTGATATCTCGCGCTGTAGTCGAAGCTTTGGAACTTCCCCTTTACCTATTTAATGCTGGTTTGCCCCTCCCACCTCCCGTACCTGCAATTGATTTGGGCGGCACTCCGGCAAAGTGTCTGATTTCTGGGAATGCTTTAGAACTCAAAACAGTCAAACATTTGCTCGAACAAGGATTAATTTGGGGAGCTAAATTGGCTGCTCAAACTAATGGCAGCTATTTAATTTTAGGGGAGTGCGTAGTTGGGGGAACGACTACTGCTTTGGGCGTGTTAATGGGTTTGGGTATTGCAGCGGCGGGCAAAGTTAATAGTTCTCATCCTCGCTGCAATCACGCTCAAAAATTGGCTGCGGTGACAGCGGGACTCAATCATGCTGAGTGGGAAATTGGCGGAGAAAACAGCACTCCCCTGGAATTGGTGGCGGCGGTGGGCGATCCGATGCAAATAGCGGTGGCGGCAATGGCGATCGCCGCGAGTCGGACTTGCGGGGTACTCCTGGCCGGGGGCACGCAAATGCTGGCAGTGTACGCTTTGATCCGAGCATTAGCCCGGGAATATGCTCTGTTGTGGAGTCCCGAGCAAGTCACTGTGGGGACTACGCGCTGGGTGGCCGAAGACCCTACAGGAGACACTGTAGGACTCGCTAATGATATCGGCGGTGTGCCTCTGTTGGCCGCGCAGCTAAGTTTTGCTGGATCTCGCTACGGGCAACTGCAAGCTTACGATCGCGGCTATGTTAAGGAAGGTGTCGGTGCCGGAGCCTGTGCGATCGCCAGTGGTTTGGCTGCAAATTGGACTCCTACTCAACTCCTCCAAGCTGTTGAAGCTTTAGCACGGCGCAGGTGTGAAATTAAACATTAGAAACTGCTGGACGAAAACAACCCGGTTTTTACTCAAAATATTGGCTTTTGCAGCGAGAAATTCACTCAAAAACCCTGTTGTTCGTTATCTGTGCCGCCAGGACTCTGAGGAATTAAACATTAAAAATTAAGATGCGCGTCTCGAGCTGCGAAGCTGCTTGTGCTGCTGAACCAGCTTCGTTTTGGCTGAATAATTATATCATTTTCTGTAGCATTTATGCTTTCAGATTTACATAATTTTCTACAGAATATCTCGCTTTGATGCAGTATTCTCCCTGCGAACTTCGCGAGAGAAAAAAATCTATGCAATGACTCTATAAGCAGACGAGCAGAAATCAACGCAACTCGTATCTTTTTTGGGATTAATCCCCCATTGCCTTTAGTAATATTTAATTAGATCCACCTACCTGTTGCGAGTTCATTCTTTTGGAGAGCAACTGTTCTTCCAAGGCGGCAATTCGATTGTAAGCCGCTGTTAGCTGAGCGGTGAGGCGCTGGATTTGAATCTCTGCGCTCAGCTCTTTTTCCAGATTTTGAGAATTCTTGTCGAAGTAGCTGTCGTCTAACAGTATGTCCTTGTGTTCGAGGAGGCCGTCTCGACGGCTGTAGCTTTGATAGGACGAGGTTTTGTCATTTCCTACCGTTCCAGAGCAGTCGTTTCTCTGCTGCTGGGCAAGCTTCGTCTCCTGGGCGGACTCTAGTAACTTTTCATTGAGGTTTTCTATGAGTTTGTAGAGGGCATCTACTTGTTGCGTCAATATTGTAACTTGCTGGTGGAGCGCTTCCATACAATCATCCTTTGGATCGTAACTTATATATTTACATATTAGGGAAATCTTTATAGAACGCGGATTTATCACTGAATTATTTAATTTTTGACGTAATTGTTGTGTCCCCAATCCTGACGGTAAATTTAGGCACTCAGGTAGAGGAGAATCGATCGACATTCGTGAGTGGATTTTAGATTTTAGATTTTAGATACTCGCGGACGCAAAAACCAAAATTTTTAACCCCCATACTTCGTTCAAACCTTCAATCAGAGTTAAAAAATCCGGTTTCTGAGAGTCGGAGCGCCGAGGCTCATGTTAGATTGACTTTGCTCTGCCTGCCAGTGCTTTCAGGATTCAGATGAGTGGATTTTTAGTTATTAAGCTGTCGCGGATTTAAAAAGGATTTTTGACTTCGGTTGTGTAAAAAGCGTCATCCAGCGGCAGAGGGCAACGCTCTTATTGTTTTGTTATATTAAAAAATGTAACACAGATGCAGTCGATTGCCAACCCGGGCGAGCAAAATTGGCTCAAAAGAACTGTTCGGGAAGAACTCAGGCGTTAAGCTGACCGAGTTGTAGTCATCCGAAAGCTCGATCGACAAGGTAGAGGGTAAAATCAGGGCAAGAGCAAAACAGACTCAGAGGGCAGCAGAACCGAGTACAATAGCTCTGTCTTGGAAAAATAAATCAGACTAATCTGCGCCCACTACCGGACTCGACAAACAATTATTTCCCGGGCGGCAGAACGCAAAACGATGGGTCAATATTTAGAAAAGCGGATTCACAGGTGAAACGAAGGTCTTTGCTATTGGGGGCCGCCACCCTAGCTTTAAGTCAATTGGTGGCAGGGTGCGACTCCAAGTCCATTCTCACAATTCGAGCGCTCAAAAACAGTATTCCGGCCCAACTGGTAAGCAAATTTAGGCGCGATGTACCACCGTCTCCGCTTTTACAGGTAACGCAAGAAGGACAATTAAAAGAATTATTCGCCCTGTTGCAGAAGTGGAAACAGGTTCCCGAATCAGAAAATCAAGCTAACTTGGTGATGTTGGGAGATTACTGGCTGACTTTGGCAATTCGGCAAAAATTGATTCAGCCGATCGATCCTGCTAAGCTTGCTAATTGGTCACAATTGCCCGAAAAGTGGCGAAATTTGGTAACGCGAAACGATGAGGGTTTCTTAGATGCGAGAGAAAACGTTTGGGGTGTACCTTACCGCTGGGGAAGTACGGTAATTGCCTATCGAACCGACAAATTTAAGGCTTTGGGGTGGACTCCCACAGATTGGAGTGACTTGTGGCGAGAGGAATTGCGCGATCGAATTTCTCTGCCGGACAGTGCCAGAGAAGTTATCGGTTTAACATTAAAAAAACTAGGGAAATCTTACAATACGCAGCAATTAGATCGAGTCCCAAATCTCAAAAAAGAACTCGCTTCTTTGCACCGACAAGTTAAACTTTATAGTTCTGACGCTTACCTGCAACCATTAATTTTAGGCGATACTTGGTTGGCAGTAGGTTCCTCTGGGGACTTGCTGCCGCTGCTGCAAACTGAAAAGGATATTGCTTTAGTAATTCCGGTTTCGGGAACTGCACTTTGGACGGATTTGTGGGTACAACCGGCATCGAGGAATCCAGTTCCGTTAAAGAAAAACTGGATGGATTTTTGGAGGAATTTTGACTTTTGGAAGCCAGTTCCGTTAGACAAAAAATGGATAGATGTGTGGATGGATTTTTGCTTGCAGCCTCAGATAGCGCCTCAACTATCTTTGCTGACTAAGGCTAGTTCGCCGATAATTGTCGGCATGAAACCCGAGGATTTGCCGGAAGCTGTTCGCACTAATTCTGTGTTGTTGCCGGATGCGAAGATTCTTGCTGCTAGCGACTTTCTGCTGCCGTTTGGGGATGCGGGGATTGCCCAATATCGATCGCTCTGGCAAGAAATTCGGCAAGTAGTGCAAAGTTAAAATGTAGAGTGCGTCACTCACCAGCCCTAAAGCGCCGAGAAAATCATCAAAACTGACGCACCTTAAACCGTAGGGTTCGTCAGTCACCAGCCTTGTGTGTGTAGCAAAGCAAGAAACGGCAGTGAAATAACAAACAAAACAGCAGAGGCGGAAAGTGTTAGTATTTTAATTTTAAGAACAATCGTAATTATAAATCACCTGAGAAAAATCTAAATTTTCTAAGTCCTCAGCACGAATCAAAAAGTTACCTACTCCACAATCACCCCAACGAATCTCATCATCACTAATCATGTGTAAGAGTACAACTTTATGGTCTTTGTATTGCGAACTATACTCACGAGGGTCAGTTTGCGTAAAGTAGCCGTATCCCCCTATTTTATGGTGATTCTCGTATATTTTAGCAGAATACCACTCAAATAATCTGTTATCATCTGCACTCATTAGATCCAAATAATTTTGAAGCTTTTGTTCTTCAAAAAAAGTATCAAATTGATAGTCCGCTGGATTCACCCACGCATTGTCAAAACTAAACTGTAAAGCCAAACATTCTTGAGAATTATTTACATCTTGGTGCTGTAAAGGTGAATAATAATGTTCATAAATACAATCGAAAGAAGGATAATCAACCGGACAATTATTTTCGTCAAAAACTTGCCACCCACTAAATTTTTGATTGTTTAAAGTTGAATATGTCTCATTTAGATCCAATAAAAAACCAAAATCTGTTTGACAATTATTTTTATCAATATTGTAAAAATACAATATTTTGAAATCTTTTTGATTGTCCAACTTCTCTGTATCCATTCCAAACATACCTGTCCGACCGATATAAAACTGTAAAATTCCTTGTTTGGGAAAAGGGGCTAAATATGGCACTTGGGCAAATATTTCCTCAAAATTGAGTTGTGCCAAAAGGTGCATATATTTTCCATCACTATCTTTGGAAAAATAGTAACCTTTCGGCAAGTAAGGCACTCCGCCAAATTTGCTTGACCAGAAATCAGTCGCCTTTCGTTCGTAAGTGATTTTGATAACAGGCTTTTCTGAACTTTCAATTTCTTGGCGAAACGGTTCTAATTCAGCAGGAAGCTCAAGGGTTGTTTTCATTTTTTTATACGAATTATAAACCGCATTTATCAGCTAAAATGTGGGTGCGTCAGCTTTTGATTTATCGATTATCCCAAAAATCTCTCTAGCTGACGCACCTTACTAAAAGCCTTTGAGTTTACCTCGGAGACCGGGATTTGACAGAGATTCTAAGTCTATTTTACACCTTAGCCGATCGCCCTTGCACGAATAAACTGCCAAAGCTGTGCCTTGACGGTTGCAAACTCGCACATTGTAACCGTATTCGCTGGCGACAGTGCCGAAGCGGTTGACAAACTGATAGCGTTCCATATAATCGAGCAAACTCCAAAGTTGGCGGTTAACTATGATAATTACCCAAGTATTGCCGGGATCGACAAACCAGCGATCGAGCAATTTTCCGCCAAACTGTTTTTGAGCTAACCAGAGACTCGGCACGCTTTTTTCGGTTTGCGAAAGCGGGGGCGACGGCAAATTAGCAGCGTTGCCAGTCGGGCAGACCGGCTGCTGGGAAAAAGCCGCAGATTGTCCCCACAGCAAGGCTCCGAAGCACGCATAACAGGCGATCGGAAACAAAAATAAACTTTTTGTCCAAATGCAATTCTTGCGGGTATCAACATCGTATTTCATAATTATTGTTTGATTTCTTATATATTTCCCGTAGGGGCGGGTTTTACCAACTATTTATGTCTGAAACTCGCTATCTATAAAACCCGCCCCCCCACAGCATATCGCCTACATCAACCTTACATTTTATTATCTGCAAAAGATGTACATTGCGATTTTGTGTTGTGTGGGGGCGGGTTTATCAGATTGTTTTTTTTCTTTTATTGTTGGTAAAACCCGCCCCTACAGTCATGTTAAAATTTCGATCGCCTAAACAATGAAGCAGGCAGACAAACAGTAAAAGTAGAACCGCAATTTAACTCGCTAGTAACTTCAATATCGCCGCCCATCATCTGACAAAAACGCTGGCTGATAGTCAGTCCCAAACCAGTACCGCCGTACTTGCGAGTAGTTGAATTGTCGGCTTGAGTGAAAGGTTGGAACAGTCGCTCTTGCTGCTCTGGTGTCATGCCGATGCCCGTGTCCGTCACTTGGAAAACTAAAAAGTCTGAATCCAAAATTAACATTTGAGGAACTCTCGGTTGATATTTATTTTTTAATTCTTCACTGGTAATTCTTTCGACAGTAAGCACGATCGTCCCGTTAGCCGAAAATTTAGCAGCATTGCTGAGCAAATTCAGCATTACCTGCCGCACTTTCATCAAATCGCCGTGCATAGCGCCGATATTGTCAGAACTCAATACTTGCAAAGTATTGCCGTTTTTATCCATTAGCGGTTTGATGGTTGTTACCACCTCCTCGATTAAGCCTCCTACATCGAAGCTTTCGAGATAAATCTCCATCTTGTCAGCTTCAATTTTGGAAATGTCGAGAATGTCGTCAATTAGCCGCAGCAAGTGTTTGCCAGCAGTGCGAATTTTATCTAAATCCGAGACTAACTCTAAATTGCCTAACTCTTCGGCATCTTCCACCAACATATCGCTGTAGCCGATAATCGCGTTCAGGGGAGTGCGCAACTCGTGGCTCATGTTTGCCAGAAAAGCACTCTTGGCGCGGTTGGCTAGTTCTGCGGCTTCTTTGGCCAACTGCCACGCTTCCTCAGCGTCTTTGCGTTCGGTGATATCCCGCAGGGTCGCCACCACCGCTTCGACGCTGCCGTCTGTCGCACAAACCGGGCTGAGAATATACTCGTAGTCGCGGGTTCCCCAGCTTGCCGTGGGGACGATTACTTCGCCTTTCACGGGTTCGGCTGTGGCAAATATGCCGTCGCATTCTTGGTGAACCCGCTGCATAATTTTTGCCGACCAGCCTAATTCCTGCCAGGTTTTGCCAATCATTTCTCTGGGGTTCATGCCGGCAGCTTGAGCGGCGGTGCGGCTGACGTAAGTGTATCTTCCCGATCGATCCACTAGAAAAATTAGGTCGAGAGAAGCGCCGAGAATGCCGTCAACTGTTCTGGCGTGTCGGGCTACCTGAGAGGTCATTTGTCTGACGGCGATCGCGCCGCGGACTTTGGCGGCGAGTTCAAACTGCAAAAGTTCGTTGGCTTGTTGGAGGAATAGGGTGCGCTGTTCGACTTCTATTTCTAGTTCTGCTTTGGCTTTTTCTAGGGTGAGTTCGGCAAGTTTGCGATCGCTCACATCTGTAGAAATTGTACCGACTGCATAAGCTTTGCCTTCGGAGTTGCAGATGGGAAACTTCAGAGAAATATAAGTGTGCGGGCCGTCGTCTTGAGGGATGATTTCTTCGATGGTTAGGGGCGAGGAGGATTCGAGAACTTTCAGGTCATTTTCTCGCAAGGCTGTTGCTTTGTCTTCGTCGGGAAAAATATCGCCGTCGGTTTTGCCTGTTATTTGCTCTTTGGCGATGTCGAACAAATTGTCAAAATGGCGGTTGGTGAGCAGGTATTTTCCGTCAGCATCTTTGATGTAAATCACTGCTGTTGAGTTGTCTAAAATCGCTTGCAGCAGTGCTTCGCTCTTTCGCAGGGCTTTTTGAGTGTTTTGGCGATCGAGTATTTCTGGCTGCAATTCTAAGTTTAGGCGATTTAAGTCTTGCCAAGCTTCCTGGACTTGATTTAAGGCGATCGCGCTTTTTTCTAGTTCTGTATTTGGCTGCTGTGAGTGCTTTGAGGCGGAGTTTGCGGGCAATTCTAGGGGTTGGAAAGTTAGCGGGACGTGGGGATTTGCGATCTGGCCATCGCCCGCTGTTTTTTTATATCGAAAATCGACCGCTAATTTACCATTTAAACTAAATTTTTTGGGAAATAAATTGGGAAATTCGCCGAAATTTAAATTGTCATAAATTACATCCAAATTCCGGGAACGCTGCTGCGGTTCGGCGGTGGAGTTAAATGCCCAATCCCCCTCTGCTGTTGATAAATTTGAGTTACCGGGTTTGGCAATCCGGCGGGTGACTGCAACTCCCAAGGCGAAGGGGACAAGGGCAGCCGCAGACATTGCCAGCAGCCAGTTGTTGCCCCACCAAGTTGCGATCGAGGTTTTGGGGATGCCCCGCACTAAAATTGCTGCGGGTTTTCCGGCTAAATTGCCAAGGGATTTGGCAGCTACTGCATAAGTTTGACTGCCTGTTTGTACGTTTCCGGCGACTGGTTTGCCGGCGGCGGAGAATGCAGATTTCAGCAGCGATTTGTCTGCCAGCAAATCTGGTAACTGTTGGTTTTTTGTAATTGCTTGCGAACTTGCCAAGACAAATTTGCCGTCAGCCAGCGGCGCGTAGATAGCCTGATATCCGCCGCCCTGTAAATTGAGGGTTTCGGTGCTACCAACTGCCGAAGTTTGGCTGATAATTTTTCCTAACACTAAGGCAGCAATCACTGTCTGATTTTTGGGATCTTTTACGGGAATTGCTGCGTAGCGGACGAGCACAGGACGATCGCCCTTTCCGGGTGGCAAAGATCCCAATTGTTTCTGAACTTCTGATTTGGCAATGATTTCGGTAGCTGTAATTGGGTTTTTTGCAGCGAATACTCGATCGACTATTTTTTGCAGGTTAAAACTTTTTCCCTTCTGCTTGGGGTTGACGCTAACAACTATCTGCCGATTTTTTCCAACTAAAGCCGCACTGTCTATTTCCCCTGTTTTGACTTGATTTTCTAGAATTTGCTTGACAGATTTTTCCAAATATGATACTTTTTTACCGCTGTTGTAAGCTAAAGCTGTTTGGGCGATCGTTTTGCTGTCAGAGGAGTTTTGCAAACGGTCGGCGGCGCGATCGAGTTTGAGATTGTAGTTAATTTCACTAAGACTCAGTTCTGATTTAGCTTGATTTTGCAGTTCGTTGCTTCCAACTGCCGATGTTAGCCAAAGTGCTGCTCCCGTTAGTCCGACTGGCAAGATTGTTTGTAACGCCAGCAGTCCAATTAACTGTTTTCTGGTAACGGACAAGTTGTAAGTGTACGGCTTGAAAGCTGTTTTAAATCTTTCGGAAGTCGCAACTTCATTTGGCTGCAGACAATTTGGCTTGCTGTCGTTTAACTGAGTTTGAGCCATAGTAGTAGATGCTGAATCGGTTATGGATGACAGGCGATAAATCAATCAGGAACCATCAATCAATTTTAGATTTTGGATTTTAGATTTTAGATTTTAGATCGAATTCGGTTAATCACTCATATCATTTCCGGTCGAGCGACCGAGATTTTTGTAAGGGCGGGTTCAGCAACAATACCTGCCAATAATTTGACAATCTTCAAAACCCGCCTCTACCGGGATATTATGGTTGATCGATCGCACATGATATCATCATAAAATTGTTGCCTCTCACGGCGCTAATCAAGCAAGAAAATGACTGGGGTATGCTCACAGAAATCAGTTTCTAGGTGTTAATCAAATTATCTTATTTAGCTGTTTTTACATATGCTGTCGGTTCCTATTGAAAGTTTGTTCGGAGTATCCCAATGATTTCTTTCACAGGAGCGATCGCGCTTAGATGTAGGCTTGGCTGTGCAGGATGCTTGCACTCCTGTGAAAACGCTTTTTGCAAAATCGGGATGCTCTTGCAGACAGTCGCCAGACTCAGTAATTTTTCGATCGACTGTATCGTAAATTTACTTAAACCAAAGTTTAGCGTAATTATTGCAAAACTTAGATACACTCGATCGACATTTTCCTTGCTTAACGTTTTTTTCAATCCCACAACCGCCTGCCTGCTTTGCCGCCCAGTCGCTGGTGAGTATCTTTGACTAGGGTTGGGATGTCTAACTCTTCGGGACACCTTGGCAAACATTCGCCGCAATCGGTGCAGCGGTTGCCTTTGCTGCCGGGAAACCAGTGTCCGGCATTTTCAAACATGGCGTAGCGGTATTTGCCAAAGTCAGTCATGTCGCACCCGACGGCGAGATTGCGGAGTCGCAATACTTCGGGAATGTTGATGTTTTCCGGGCAAGGCAAACAGGCATAGCACTGGCTGCATTTGTCGGTTTTCAAACTGGCTGCAATAGCCGATTCTAGCCGATCGAACGCAGCGATTTCGGCATTGGTGAGGGGAAAGTCGCGATCGCAATATTTCAGGGGTTGCTCTAATTCTGTCGGATTTGCAGCCCCCACACTCAAAGTCCCAATCCTAGTATCGCTGAGTAAAAACCGATAGTTTAACTCTAAGGGCGAGAAAGGCGAGCACAATTGTGCGAGAGTTTCTGGGGGCGTGTAGAGTTGCCCTCCTTTGTCTGCCGGAGAAATGATGAAAACGCCCATATCTTTGTGATTGGCAAGTTCAATTGCCGGGGCGTTGCGCTGAAAAAAATAGTAATAATGCAGATTGACAAACTCAAACAAATCTGTATTTATTGCAGCCAAAATCAGATCCAGAGGCCCGTGAGTCGAAAAGCCGACGTGCCGAATGCGGCGATCTGCGAGGGCTTTGCGTACAGCTTCCATGCAGCCTGTGGGCGATCGCACCCAAGCCAAATGTTCCCAAGTATTTAAACCGTGAATTGCCAGACAGTCGATACAGTCTAAATTCAGGCGTTTGAGGGATGCGTCGATGCAGCGTTCCATTGCTGCTGCATCCTCGGTTGGGGAAATTTTCGTGGTGACGTGGAGGCGCGATCGATCGACAGGCAACCCAGCCGAAAGGGCCGCGCCGAGATATTCCTCGCTGCAACCGTAACCCGCCGCCGTTTCCAGGTGATTGATTCCCTGAGACACCGCCTGCCCTACAGTCTGACAGGCAGTTTCCTCAGAAGCCAAATAGCGCATGGTTCCCAAGGAAAATACGGACAGGTGCAAATTAGTTTTGCCAAACCGTCGATAGCGCATAAAGTTTAGGAAGTTTCGCCCGGGCTGAAGCCGCTTCTCTTGATCAAATCCTCTGGACGGAGGTTTGAGATAAATTCCCGGAAGGCCCGGCGTTCGGCCTCATCAGCATCTCGATCGACCGGTATGGAAGCATCGGCGACGACTTCTTCCATTACCCAGATGGGGCTATTCGTGCGCAGGGCTAGGGCGATCGCGTCGCTAGGTCGGGCATCGATCTCTTTTTTAACTTCTCCCTGACGGACGATCAGGACGGCATAGAACGTGTTATCTTGCAGCGAGTGAATAACTATGCGCTCCAAGGTAAGACTCCATGCCTCTAAAAAATTGACCATCAGATCGTGAGTTAAGGGTCGAGGAGGCTTGTGGCCTTCGATCGCGCTAATAATAGCCTTTGCTTGCTCCTGACCGATATAAATAGGCAAAGCGCGTCGCTCAGTAGCGTCTCTCAATAGGACAATAGGACTGCGCGTGGCTGCATCTAAGGCAATTCCAGCGACTTTCATTTCAATCATTCGATCGGCCTCATAGAATTAAGAAACTGTAAGGCAGTAGAGAACTTGGACATAAAGATTACCTAAATCCAGTATGACTCGATCTTCGCCTGAATCTGCAACTGATCGGGTACTGTCGATTTTAGATTTTAGATTTTAGATTTTAGATTGACTCGGGGGGAGAGGGGACGGCAAAAGCTGCTGCGTCTGGTTTGTGCCTGTGGTTTCATGTAAATAAGCGATCGACTACGGAAAAATACTTATGTTTACAGGACTCATTCAATCTCTCGGAAAGCTGAAGTCGCTAGGCAACGATTATTTTCAAATTGCCTGCACCTCCAGCAACTCCTACCAAATTTTACAAGATTTAGCCGTTGGGGACAGCGTAGCCGTGGATGGAGTCTGTTTGACGGTGGTGGAAGTTCTGCCTGCGACGGGTTTTGTCGCCGTCGCTTCCCCAGAAACCCTGCGCCGCACTACTTTGGGAGCATTCCCCGATGCTTTGGTCAACTTAGAAACCTCCCTGCGCGCCGGCAGTAAATTGGGGGGACATTTCGTGACGGGGCACGTAGATGCGATCGGCACTTTAGCGACATCAACCCAAACCGCCAACGCTTGGGAGATGCGGTTTACTGCCCCACCAGCAGCAAATTCGGGATGGCAACGTCAAATCGCACCTTACATCGTTTCCAAGGGCAGCATCGCCGTCAACGGCATCAGCTTAACAGTGGCAGATTGCGATGCTGACGGCAATTGGTTTGAAGTTGCGGTAATTCCCCACAGTTTTGGCGAGACAAACCTCAGTTATTTGCAACCGGGAAGTTTAGTCAACTTAGAAGCAGATATTCTCGGCAAATATGTCGCCAAATTTCTCCGCAGCGGCTCAAAATCGCATCCCGAACCTTGGGAAGAAGCCCCCGCAATCAACAGTTTGGGAACAATTACACCTGAATTCTTAGCAGAACACGGATTTATTTAGTCGATAATATTAAGTCCGAGCGATCGGTTATTATATAATGCAAGGTCTTGTAGATACCGTAAGGTGCGTCGCCTGAGACAATCTGCTGGGATAAGAAAGAAAATCTGGCAGCTACCCACCCTACAAGATTAGAAATTATATCAAATCTGGTAGCATCGGATTTATTCAAATCTCTCTTCTCCACCTCTGCGTCAATCAGGGTCAACCCCTTGTCCGGGGCGGTTAATACATTATCTTTTTTTTTACCGCAGATATAGGCAGATTAACACAGATTAACGCAGATTAATTAGATCGATTCCGATTGCACCGTCGGTGATTGTTGACTGTTGGCTGGATTTGACGCCCGACGATGCTACTGGATTTGATATTACCCACTAAATATATGCACATTTTCTCTGAAGCACAAGAAGATCGAGCTGAAGCATAGCAAGCCTTTCAACGAGTCTGTGCAGTCAATCATCCATCAGCCGGGGACGATATTTTTACCCCAAATCATAGCTATTCGCAGAATTCTAGAGCGGTGCAACGGCGATTTTGAACCTCAACTGTTGATGGATGCTGTAATTGCTGCTGCTAATTACAGTCGTTGCTTTGTAAGTCTTTCGTCTTTAAAAGGTCACAGGCAGATTGCAGCAGGCAACGGGTGTAGCCCCTAACGAGAGCAATTCTATTTCTCAGCCTGATTGTTTTTTTCCCATAACAAACCCGCTACAATTGCCGCCTGCGAAACAAAAAATAATCCTGCGATTAATAGCTTTTGAATACCCCGTGTGTGGACTAATGGGTAAGTTAGCAAATTTAGATAAAATGATGGATGTTGCAGTTTTCCCTTAGCCACACTTTTAGAAGTAACTTGCTGAAACAAAAAAGCACCTTTACCGTAATTGAATTGCTGTTGCCAAAATTTGTGCAGTGTCAGTTTGTGGGCATGATATACTATAACTTCGGGAGCGTAAACCGCGCCATAGCCAGAATTAAGCCACCGATGGCAAAATTCCCGATCTTCTCCAGAAAAGGAAAAACTGCCAAAGCCGCCAATTTTTTGGAATAAGTCAGCCGGAAGGGCAAAATTGTTAGAAGTGAAAAATTGCGCGCGATCGGGAATAGCATTATAGTAACTGTAAAGGTAATCGATCAATTGCTGACTGGCTGTAGAATATATGTTATCAGGAAGTGCGTTAATAATTCGACCTCCGATTAAGCAGTCAGGTGTTTTGGCAAATCGAGCTTCTAGAGTTTGCAGCCAGTCTGTGGCAGCAGTACAGTCATCGTCTGTAAATACTAAAAATTTGCCTGTGGCTGCAAAAGAGCCAGTATTCCTTGCGATGGCTGGCCCTGAATTCTGTTGCGTTAAAAGTAGGAGATTTAACTGGTTTTGAAAGGGAAAAACAGTTGATTCTAGAGATATTTCGGTGCTATCATTGACGACGATAACTTGAAAGCGATCGCGCGGATATTCAAGTTCAACAAAAGACTGAAGACACGCTGCTAATTGCTCGGGGCGATTGTAAGTTGGAACGATAATTGAAAAGAGAGTTTTGGCTTGGTTCATGATAACTAATAACTTTTAATTTTTAAAGCGATACAGCACCGGCTCAGTATTAAAATCTTTTCCGAAAACTGGTTGCAGCGGGCCCTCGGCACTTGTCAGCCAAGATAGAGCTTTTCTGGTAGCTGCGTTTGTCCCACTCAGGGGTCCGAATCCTACAGTCTTAATTTTATTTTGCCGGAGGTTGTCAATCCATGCCGAAAGTCGATCGGCTTTAAACGGCACATATAAGACTTGTCTGTCCACATTTCTCCCGTAAAACAGGTAGCTGCGGGAACTTAAAAAGAAGCCTATTCTTTCATCGGCTACTGTATTTTTATCAATATACTCGTAAATGCCGCGATACAGTTCGGTGCGTGCAATATCTCGCTTTTCCCTCCAATGACCGATTAATATCAATCCTATAAATACACCAATTATCACTATGTACAGTGATTTTTGACGGAGGTAAAATAGATGATTTAGCCATCCTAAACCGGGATTTATTTTCAACAATATTGAAGCCAGAGTCATCGACACAATATAAAATATCGAATCTCGTAATATATATTGCCAACTGGGGGCTAAAATTTGCCCGATACTATTAATGGCTTCGACTGGATTTGACTTAAAATAGTCAATCAAAAAACTTCCCCAAACAATACTATCTCCGGTAAAAGAAGTCTCTTTAATATAATCAAAAATTGTGTTGCTAGTAATTCCGAAAAAACTACTAACTAAAACCACTGCCAGAACAACTTGATTTTCTGTTTTCAAGAGAGTTGCTGTAGATGCCGCTGCGATGGCGAGTACGCTTAAAAAGGGAAATCCGTATCTGAGGTTAAAACCGAGTAGAGGACTTATTTGACCCATTGTCTCTCCTGCTGTACCGGACGTATAAGGTGTAATTAAATACAGAATTCCTGTGCTGGCAAGCAGTATGATTAAAATAATGTTATTTTGATTGATTATTCTGGTTTTACCTTTGACCGAAGCCAGAGGTGCTGCCAATATTTGAAAGGCGATCGCCAGAAAGGGCAGTTGCAATCTAATGATAATTTGTAAGCCTAGAGTTTGCCAGTGGGAAATATTGCTGGGATTAAATTGAGCTGCTAAAGTGCTTTGCCAAATCTTTAAAAGTGGCGAAGCCGACGGCTGCTGTACCGGAGGTGTTTGCCCAGGTAAGGGAGACGGTAAAGAAAAAGGCTGTAAAGGAACTTTAATATCGCCGACTTCGCCGACTGGATAATTGATTTGCAGCAAGTTTCTCGCATACCAAAAACTTCCTAAAAGCAAGCAACAAGCTATGCCGGACAGTAACACTGGTTTGAGAAAGTGGCGAATTATAAAATTAGCTGGTGTGGCTTGTTTATTAACCGCCAATCTTTTAAGTTCTAATATTGCTAATCCTCCTAAAAGTGAGGCAGCATAGACTATCCCAGTGATTTTTATTCCGGCTAGCATTCCTGCGGCTGCCAAAAATAGGGATAGTTCGGATTGCGATCGGCTGCTATGATAGGATAAACCCAAATATAAACCGACTGTAAATATTGCAGCTAGCGGTAAGTCTGGCTGAATGGTGTTAACTTGGTTGAGCACCATCGGTACTGTCAATACTAAAGATGCTGCTGCCATAGCGTGAATTCGGGTGGCTCCAAATTTTACGCTCAATAGATAGACGGCAATTCCCTCAAGTACCCAGGCAATTAGCAGGGGAAAAGCTGTGAGAAAATCTTCTTTGAATGGGATTAAGCATAAAACTGATAAAACGTGCCAATTGTACGGATATACTTTAGCTTGCTCTTGTTCAAAAATCCAATTTCCGGCGGCATCTAATAATGTAAATGAATGGGTTTGATACCATCGGGCGATCGCAGGCAGGTGAAACCACAATGAATCATAATTGGTTGTGGGTTTGCTTGCGAGAGTTTCCAACAGCAAAAATCCTGCAACAGCGGCGGCAACAATAATTAGCGATTCTGCTTTGCCCAAAGGTTGGTTGAGTTGGGGAATCTGCCACTGCGAGAAGGTAAAAGTTTTGTGGTTTTTGGTATATATCGGGATTAAGCCGATCGCACAAATCAGAATTTCTGCTATAATCACCGCAGAAATATTTAGGCGATCGGCACTTCCTAAAATCAAGCCCGTACAAACTTGTGCAATACTCCATCCCGTCAGGAGTACGAGAAGAAAATGGGGAAATGAATAGTTACTGTTTTCCTTCTGATTCTCGAAGGCAAGAGACAAGCTTAAGGGAATCGGGCCGACTACAATAATCAGAAATAAAATTAATTCCCACAAATGCTGCGCTATTAGCATAAGCTGCAAGTTACCATTTTTTATCAGTTTTTCCTCGTTACCCGAAAGATCCTGGTAATATCGTTTCCGGTTGCACGATCGACATAATATAGAGGACAGCGCGCCGTGCCCTTGGACTACCCGGATTAATTGTAGGGACAGGCGGCGATCGCCGTGTCGAAGGCTGTGGGTAATATTAATTCTGATGCTACTGGATTTGATATAAAGAGGAAAAGCAACAAGCTCGTTTGCTCGTTCCACAAAACATAAATTTTCTTGTGGGGTGGGCTTTTAGACCTTTGCACAAGAAAATTTATCCAGCCAATCCCCGATTTTTACCTGCTAGCTTGCTTCTGAGTTTTGGGTTTGACTGCTTCGGCATCTTTGGGCTTAGAAGTGTCAGCTTTTAACAGTTCCGGGAATGGCGGCTGGAGGTTGTGAACTTCGATGTCCATTCCCAGCGGCAGAGGTGGAAGCTGGGGCAGATCGTTTTCCAAATCCTTGAGTGAGTTAGCGGTTTGTATTTCCACCATTTTTGGCATTTGGGGTACTTTGGCGGTTTCCAAAGTGCCGATCATTCTAGCCAGAGCGAATTCTAGCTGAGAACCCGGGTCGATCGCCACCCAACCCTGGTCAGTCATTTGCCGGATCTCGAAGTGGAGGTGAGGCCCTGTAGACATTCCCGTACTGCCGACGCGGCCGATCGTCTCTCCCTGTTTCACCCACTCTCCCGGTTTCACAAACAGTTCAGAAAGGTGGCCGTAGAGAGTTTCCTGAGACTTTTTGTTGTGGTTGAGAACCACCGTCAAACCGTAGCCGCCCAACCAATCGGCGATCGCCACTTGACCCGCATAGGCCGCGAGTACGGGCGTTCCCATCGGGGCTCCCAAGTCAGTTCCGGTGTGAAACCTGCCGTAGCCCATAACCGGATGAGTCCGCCACCCAAACGGCGAAGTAATTGCCGAAGCAATAGATAGCGGAAACAGCAAGCTTTTGTTGCCATTTCCGGGCAGGCCTGCGGGACGA
The DNA here is from genome assembly GCF_036704885.1 of Microcoleus sp. F4-D5. Taxonomy (NCBI): domain Bacteria; kingdom Bacillati; phylum Cyanobacteriota; class Cyanophyceae; order Oscillatoriales; family Microcoleaceae; genus Microcoleus; species Microcoleus sp. F4-D5. The sequence goes on from NZ_JAUBSX010000061.1 coordinate 20,190, forward strand.
GGCGTGAGATTGTAGTAAGCAAAACCGGTATTGCTGCCGCTGCTGACACTAACCGCACCGACTTGAACCGGCCCGAGTCCCATGCTGGGCGCTGGAGCGCCGCCGCCGTAAGATGCAGATCCGGCATAATACCCAGCGTCTGCGGAGTATCCAGCGTCTGCGGAGTAGCCGATGTTTGCCGAGTATCCAGCGTCTGCGGAGTATCCAGCGCCTGCGGAGTATCCAGCGCCTGCGGAGTATCCAGGGTCTGCGGAGTAGCCGGGGTTAGCGGAGTAGCGCGGGGGTGCGTAAGCAGATTCCGGCGGGTTTGAACCCCCCCAAACCTGGCTGCCTATTTGTTGAACGGCTTGACCGATTTTACTGACAGGATTCCCGCTACTATTTCCTGCCACAGTTTCCCGAACATTGTCTGGAATGCTTTCTGGCAGATTTCGAGGAGGAGGGGCTGCAATATAGCCGTCGTCTGCGATCGGAGTTTCCGGGCTGTAGTTGGGTTCTCCGGCATCTGCCGTCACTGGCTCGGAAACAGGAGGAGGCGCGCACAAACCGCCAACTTCTTCGCAGCCGTTCGATCGTTCTGCAAACTCTATTCTGGTTGGCGCTTCGTACTCTTCGTACTCGCTGGTAGCGCCAATGCTGTAGTCTGTTTGGTCGATTTCAGCGTGGGCTGGGTTAACTGGCGCTTCAAAAGGCGGCTCCTGGGCCGTCGCTTCTGGCAGGGGAATCAGCTCGGGTTCTGGCAGATAATATTGGGTGGGAGGTGGTTCGCTGGCGTACTCCGGCTCACTGGGCGGTGCGGCATCGAAAGGCTCGGACGGCGGAACTTCTGCCTGCGGTTCAGGGTAGGGTTCTGGCTCCACTTGGCTGAATTCTGGTTCCGGGGGCGGGAGAGGAGCTTCAAATAATGGCTGGAGGTCTGCTGCGCCGGGGACGGCTTGTTCTGCTGGCGGAGTTTCGGCTTGAGCCCACACTATGCCTTTGCTGAGCAGTCCCAGACTGGCAAGGCAACCCAGTCCCACCAGCAGTGAGCGATCGGACAAAAGGCGCGATCGAGTCCGGGTGCCTTTAGGGTTGTTTTTTTGCTGTTTGGTGTTCAAAGGGGCTGTTATTTGCTTGTCTGGAACTGGTTTCACGATTTTTTTTCCCAACTCAACAGGGGGCGCAGGGATCTCGAAGTCAGGATCGAATGTATGGCAATCCTTGTCTTTTATACAGGCCTTACTGATTCTACCGGGCTTGAGGCAATTTTTTTTGTGGATAGAACAAGCTCGAATGCCTTGCACATTCAGTCGCGATCGATATCCGGTTTTTTTGCTCCCAAGTGCACTTGCCTAGGAACCTGTGAGAGCCACACTGATGATAGCGCTTTGGGGTTCGTCTATGTTAATTTGTTGCCTGTATTTATCGGGTCATGCAAAATTTCGGCGCAGTCGGTCGTCTTCAAACTGCTGAATCATCGCGATTTTTTCCTTAAAGCTGGCGCCGCCTTTAAACTTCGCGGAGAAAATTGTTGATTGTTTAGAATACAAGCTAAATGATTCGCTTGGGTAAGGATAGGTTTCATGACTGTAGCTGGCGATCGCTTGACAAATTTTCCTGACTCTGAACGGGTCGGACAACGTGAGAGTACCAGTTGGCAGTGGCAGAGCTGGGAAGGCTTGCCATATCTGACTTGCAGCTTGCTCGACCGGTGGTCTCACGGCTTTTTTACTCGCGATTTCTCGCCCCGGGGACCGATCGATCTGACGGAAGTTTTCGCACCTGGAGCTAAGGTTTACCGACTCCAACAGGTACACGGCAATGCGGTACTCAAAACCACTGAGTTGGCCCCGATAGTGGCTCCGGACTCGGAAACCGCTGCCCCAAGCTATGCTGAGGCTGATGGCTTGGTTGCCGGTCGAGAATGGGAGGCGCTGTGGGTTTGCTCGGCCGACTGCGTACCGGTGTTGATTGCTGACGATCGCACCGGACTCGTTGCGGCAGTTCACGCGGGTTGGCGCGGGACTGCTGCTAAGATATTACCAGAGGCGATCGCTCAACTTGTGGCACAAGGCAGTCAACTAGAAAATCTGAAGATTGCTATGGGGCCGGCGATCGCTGGAAAGGTTTACCAGGTATCTGTGGAAGTAGCAGCGGAACTGGGAGCCACCATTGCTCCTAAGAGTGCCGTTAGTGCGACAGCCGAAGGCATTCTAGAGTTTTTGCACCAACTGCCGGAAACGCCTGTCTTGGCCGATCCAGAAGCGGGAAAGGTACGCTTTGATGTTCGCCTCTGCAATGCTCTGCAATTGCAACTGTTGGGAATCGATCTTTCTCAAGTGGCGATCGCTCCTTTCTGTACTTATTCTGACTCGGCTCGCTTTTTTTCCTACCGCCGCGATCGACTTAAAAAAGTCCAGTGGTCGGGAATTGTGAGCGCCGGCGGGACAAGTCCCTTCTGAGGGCATTTGGTAGAAGGTAAAATTTTAGACGGCAAAGATAAAAATAAAAATCTTTGGATTCATTATTTTGTATTTACCAATGCCAAATGCCTTCTATCTTCTACCTTCCTAAGGTTTGCTGGTTCCTGTTTTAAAGCACTAAAAACTAGCAGCAAAACTTTTGGGAAAGCGGCCTAAGCCCCCGCCCCGCTTTCCTCTCTTGTTAAGATTACTCTATAACGAGAGTCTTCAGCGGGTTATTACAATGAGTGAGCCAACTCCCTATCAACTGCTTGAAGTCGATGAAGATGCTTCCTTTGATGAAGTGCAAGAGGCCCGCACGCGCCTAGCTGAGCATTACAGCGGTGACAAGAAACGTTTGGAATCGATCGAAGCAGCTTACGATGCGATCCTCATGGATCGCCTGCGGCAGCGACAGGAAGGTAAAATAAAAGTCCCCGAACGCATCCGCTTTCCTGAGCGGCTGACTCCCGCACCCGCAAGCTTTACTCCGTCTCCTCCCAGTGGCAGCCCAGCTTGGTTGCAACGGTTAATTGATACTCCTAGTCGATCGGACATTTTGTGGCCTGCTGGGGTGTATGCAGGGTTGGGCGGACTGAGTATTTATCCGGCGGCTAATGATTCTTTACTACAGTTGACTCTGGCTCTTGGGGTCGGCTGTTGTCTTTATTTTGTTAATCGCAAGGAACAAAAATTTGGTCGGGCCGTGTTGCTGACTGTCGCTGGCTTAGTTATAGGCTTGGTGCTGGGAGGCTTGTTGGGTTCTTTGGTCAGTCCGGCATTTATAACAACAGAGAAATTTATTGCTTTGTTTACGTTTTTAATTCTGTGGCTGGTCAGCGGTTTTCTGCGATAGTTAGCATTCATTAGTCAGGAGTTATTAGTCAGCAGTCATTAGTAATTATTAGTCATTAGTCAGCAGCCCACAACTAATAACTGTGAAATCAAGACCTCGGACAAATAACGTCAGCTAAAAATTAATAACTAATGACTAATTACTAATGACTAATTACTAATGACTAATTTTGGCGACCTAAAATAATCTCAACTGCTTCGCTCAAATTGTTGGCAATTAAATCCGGTTGGTGCATTTCTAGTTGGGTGCGATCGCGAATTCCGCACAAAACACCAATTACCTTGACACCGTGCGTTTTTGCTGCTACAATGTCCGCCTCCGTATCCCCAACCATCCAAGTGTCAGAAGCCGGCGGCAGTTCGGCGAGAGCTCTTGCCATCAACAGGGGCTTATCTTTGACATCCCCGGTTTTAACGTAATCGTTGGGGAGGCAATAACGGCGGTTTTCTGGGAAAAATTGCCCTAAATTGTAGCGGTTGAAGGCTTCATCTAGTTCCCTGACGCGGCGCATGGTCATCACCGCGAAGTCTACTCCAGCGCGCTGCACCTTTTCGAGAGTTTCCACAGCGGTGGGAACTGGTCGATCGTAAATCATGTAGGGTAGGGTGTGAACGGTTTGACGGCGTTTCTGGGCAAAATCGCGGGCTTGGGCTGCGTCTAATCCTGACAGGATGCCGATTTCTGTTTCGGGAACGCGCGCGCGCTTCAAGTCCCAAAACTCGGCTTTGGGGAGTTCGCGCACTGGTTGGCCCGAACGCTGAGTCTCGGCGAGACACTGCTGGTAAACTCGGTAGTAGCGATCGGACACGTCCATGATCGGGCCGTCAAAGTCGGTAATAAGTCTCAGCATTTAGCAGAGTATTTTTCAGCTTTTATACAAATCCTTCGATACTATATCACTTAAAGGTAACACTTTCTTTACAAAAATTGACACAACTACCCAGGGGAGGTAAGGTCTATAGGAATGGTTCTAATTAAAGGAAACATTTGAATTAAACTGTGCCGCTCCTCAACTTTAGCGGTTGTCACCCATATCGGGAATTTACAATGGGGAATTTACAATTAAAATGTGCGGCACAAATAGTCCAAACCGCTACGTATCGTTCATAAATTTCAACCTCAATCGAAGCTAATTTTGACTGCGCTTTCTCAAAAAAAAGTTGGTTAAATTAATATTTTGCCATCTAATTAAAATTTAAAAAAACTGCTTGGAGAATCTCAAGTGTACTGTTTCCATAAATTAGCCCGCGGTAACAGTTGGTGACATCCGTCAGTATAAAAATTCCCATGAGAAATAGCAGCAAAACAACAACTAACTTTACGTGCTAACCTTGGAGAGTGATGCTCTACAATAACGAAATACTTCCAACATTAACTGTAGAGAGCAGCCCAAGAAGTATGAATATTCTTCTTTATAAGCTGTTATCCTTACGCAGGATTGAATACATCGAAGTCGATCGGGAACTTAAGATTAAAGAAATATCTTTGAAAGTGCAAGATTTTGCCTACATTCATGAGGAAGCAGCCGAAGGAAAAGACGTGCGCGATAGTTTTCCTGAACTGATCGGAATTGAAGGAATCCTTGAAGGCATTATTGAAGAACGAGAGCAAGACTTTCAGTTAAAATCAATTACCAGAGTTCTCAAAGACGGATCTTATTTGTATCTAAATTTGTACATCTTTGGTTATAAGGGACAAGCCAATGGTGACAGATTGATTATTTTATGCGAAGATGTGACAGATAGCATTGCAGCTCAGCAAAGCATGGTTCAGGCGGCAAACGAAAACAGTATTAAAGCCGATTACTTAGCTGCGACTGGCGATTATATTGACAAAATTATTAATTCCCTAGGTGATGTTTTGTTCGTAACAGGGACATCGGGTAAAATCAAAAAAGTGAATCAAGCTGCACAGCAATTATTTGGATATACCGAATCGGAATTAATCGGCAAATCCATATCCATGATTACGGCAGAGGAGGAATTGTTACGCAAAGTCAGCCAGCTACCTCCTGCACTTAAAAGCCAATATTGGCCTCAAGTAAAAGTAGCTTGCCAAACGAAAATAGGTTTAAAGCTGATTGTCGCGTTTTCATGCTCTACTTTCGAGACAAGCATAGGAAGCAAGGATACAGAGAGCGGGGTTATACAAGATTTTGTTTATATCGGCAAAGACATTACCAAGCAACAACGCATAAAAAAGTGTCAAGAAGCACAGTATGCTGTTACTCATATCCTGTCAGAATCAAGTTCTCTAGATAGCGCAACTCCGAGAATTTTGCAAGCTATTTGCCAAAGTTTTGGGTGGGATCTGGGCGAGCTTTGGACGCCTGCAGAGGCGGAGACAGAAACTAGATTGGGTGCGGAAATAAAATCTGAAAAACAGCCGCTTTGGTGCGTGCAGCTCTGCTGTCCGATCGAGGAAACTGCTGGTTTGCGACGGGTGGCAGTTTGGCAGGCAGCCGAGGAAGTTAGGGAGTTTGCCGAAAACGACCAGCAGATTACTTTGGCGGCGGGTGAGGGTTTGCCCGGAGCGGTTTCCAGGAGCGGTTCTACGCAGTGGATTACCGATCTTGCGGGCGATCGCAATTTCGTGCGATCGCGCTTGGCCGAGGAAGCGGGACTGCGATCGGGATTCGGTTTCCCCATTCACGCTAGGGGCCAAGTTGTAGGAGTAATGACTTTTTTTTGCCGGGAAGAACTGCAACCGGATCAAGATTTACTTCAGATAATAGCTGTGGTAGGTTCTCAATTAGGAGAATTTGTCAAGCGCAAATATGCGGAGCAAGAATTGCAAGAAGCTGAAGCTTCAATCCGATTTTTGTACGAACAAGAAAAACGGCAAAGTGAAGAATTAGCTCGGCAAAATTTAGCTTTAGAACAAGCCAAATTAGAATTACAAGCAGCTAACATGGAATTGCAGCGGCTCGCTTCGGTCGATGGATTGACTCAAATTCCCAACCGCCGCTGTTTTGACAAAAAATTGGAGTTAGAATGGCAGTTGATGGAGCGAGAAAAAGAGTCGCTGTCTTTAATTTTGTGCGATATCGATTTTTTCAAACTTTACAACGATCGTTACGGGCATCAAGGAGGCGACGAATGTTTAAAACAAGTAGCCCAGATTTTAGGTAGCAACGCTCAGCGGGCAGGAGATTTAGCCGCCCGCTACGGCGGCGAAGAATTTGCGGTAATTTTGTCGCGAACTGATGTGCAAGGAGCAAAGCGGGTAGCTGAAGCAATTCGCAGGGATTTGAAAGCTGCGGCAATTTTTCATGCTGCTTCCAAGGTAAGTAAGTTTATAACTCTCAGTATGGGTATTGCTACTACTGTACCTGCTGCTGGTTTATCGATTGAGGAGTTAATTGGACAGGCCGATCGAGCCCTGTATCGAGCTAAACTAGAAGGGCGCGATCGCATAGTTTACCTGGACTTAAACAGAGAATTTCAGGGGGGTAAAGGAGTATTTTCTGATGATTGTGAGAGAAGCTAACATCGCTGACGCACCTGCAATCGCACGGGTGAATCTAGATACTTGGCGGACTGCTTACCGAAAAATTGTACCGACAGATTACCTCGCGCAACTCTCCTATGAAAAAAAAGAAAGCCGTTGGCAAGAAATCCTGGCCAACGTCAAAAATACCGGGGTTTTTGTCTGCGTTGCTGAGAATGACTCGGGACAAATTGTGGGTTTTGCTGCGGGTGGTTGCGAGCGCAGCGGCAAATATGTATATAAAGGAGAATTATTTGCCATCTATATTTTGGAGGAATATCAGCGTCAAGGAATCGGACGGCAACTCGTGAGGACAGTTGCCACAAAATTGGCAGAATTAAGTTTGAACTCGATGCTGGTTTGGGTACTAGGAGACAATTCAGCCTGTAGGTTTTATGAATTTTTAGGAGGTGAAAAAGTGGAGGAAGTGCAAACAATTAGAGCAGGCGTTGAACTCAAAGAAATTGCCTACGGGTGGAAAGATATCGCAGTGCTGATCGACAAGCCTGTATGACCTAAAAAGTGGAAGTTTGATCAATCATCGATCAAACTTCCCCTCTTCATTTGTTCCCGTTCAATTGCCTCAAACAAAGCTCGAAAATTACCCGCACCAAAACCTCCAGCTTGCACCTGTTTGCCGTCAACTAAACTAACTCGGCGCTCAATAATCTCGAAAAAGAAAGTCGGTTCTGCAAAAATTGGCTGGGTAAAGATTTGCAGCAGCATCGCTCCTGGAGTATCTTCTTGCCAATCTGCTAAAACTTGACAAGCTGCAATTGCTTGCCAATCTGCGGGCAAATATTTTTGCCGCTGCTGCAATTTGGAGTAGTATGTGGGAGGAACTGGTAGAAAAGGCAAACCGCACGATCGCAAATCTGCAACAACCCCGACAATATTATTAGTTTGCAAAGCCATGTGCTGAATTCCCGGCCCCCGATTTGCGCTCAAAAATTCTTGAATTTGAGAATTAGCTGATGCCGGTTCATTAATCGGGAATTGCACCCCACCTTCAGCGTGTACCATAACTTGGCTCCGCAAAGCCGATTTCTCAGTCTGAATGTCAAAATTTTGCTGGGGTCGAAAACCTAATATTTTTTGATACCAAGTAACAGCACTTGACAAATCGCCGGATTCAACATTTAACACTACGTGGTCTATCCGGGTAAACAGCGGCAGCTTAGGAGAAGCCTGCAGCGCTGAATTCTCGCCAATTCGCTGAACGAGCGTATGGCTTAAATCTCCCCAACCAGCGATTCTTGCCCGCTTAAAATAGCCTGCTTGGTTTAGGTCTTCGTGAATCGGTTCTAGGATTTTAGCGCCTTCAGCAGCCGCTCTAGCTACTGCTAATTCGATATTTTTTACCCGAAAACCCACATCGGCAATCCCTGGAGGATGAAACTTCAACCAACTAGCAGCGGGACTAGCGGGTGTCAGGGGTGAAGATAAAATAAAACATACGTTGCCGCTGCTGACAGCTTCAGTGTGAGTGTGGCTGTTGGCATAACCTGCTGTTGATTGAAAGCCTAACTGGCCGACAAACCAGTCGCGGGATACTTTAGCGTTTTCAACGTAAAATTGAATGCGATCGAACTCCATAATCAATAATTGAAAATGGAAACTGAAAAATGGAAAATCTGCTGATTTTCAAGGCGAAACTGCAAGGGAGGGACTGAGTAATCGATATTTTTCATACTTTTCATTGCGCGCCCACTTAATAATAACCTCAAGATAGAATATCATAGCTCCCTCTGAAGGCAGAAATAAGTCGGCACTTAAAAGAAACCCACTCTCTGCGATAACTTAGCTTTGACCGCTAGACCTTCGCCAATCGGACTAAGGCAAAAAAATGGTTTGACGTGCTACTTATATGGGTAAGGTGCGGGGCAGAAGAGCACCCTACATAATTAGGTGCTGTGCAAGTTCTCAAACCTAAAGATATGATAATTTTTCTGGGCTTGAGGCGCCGCTGTCTTCTGCCTTCAAATGACCAAGAATTTCTTGATAGTACCCGCCACGTGATTTATCCGTGGAATCAATCCCAAATCTCAAATCGAAAATCCTTGCGTCCCCCGCATTGATCTCGCGCAAGTCAATCGAAAATCGAAAATCGAAAATCGAAAATCGATTGACTCCTCAATCGCTAAAAGAACAAATGACTTTCCGGCTGAATATTAATCTCCATCGGCACAGCTTGGGGGTCAGCCGAAAGAGCAAAAATAATCGCATTTGCAGCAGTTTCGGTACTCAGCATTTTTGACCTGTCTACCTTCAAACTCACATTATCCCAAAACGGAGAATCTACCCCGCCAAAATAGAATAGCGTAAACTTAATCCCGTAGCGTCGCAGTTCATCTGCCATGCACTTGCTGAAACCAACTACTCCAAACTTTGAAGCGCAATAAGCGGTTCCCATCGCCATCGAATGCTTGCCCAAAATCCCGATGACATTGCAGATGTGACCGGATTTTCGGTCTTTCATCACATTCGCCGCTGCTTGAGACGTATAAAAACTGCCTTTCAAGTTCAAGTCAAGCATTGCATCTAAATCAGCGGGTTCTAACTTGTTCCACTGCTTGAGAATTCCGGCACCGGCGGCGTTTACGAGGGCATCAATTTGTCCGAAATGTTCTAGAGTTGTCTGCATCAACGTCTCGACTTGCGGCAAATCGGTGATATCTGTGGGTACGCACAGTACCTCTGTTGCCGAAAGTTCGCTAGCTAAAGCCTCTAACTTACTGCTGTCTCTGGCGGCGAGCACTAACCTCGCACCCGCATCGGCGAGTTTGCGGGCCACCGCTGAACCGATGCCGCCAGTCGCACCCACCACAACCACAACTTTGTCCTGCATATCCCTTTACATTTCTTTACGTCCAGGTTGTATGATAACTCAAGTTTCTAGTAATCGGGATGTTTATATATTTTAATTTTTAATTAATTTAGGGAAACTTGCCAGCCTTTTTCTGCTTTTGTGAGCTGGAGAGAAGTGCAGGATTGCAAAAATTTAGGAAATTTTCTACCGAGATTAAAGTCCTTAATTATTTGGGTAATTTGTTTGCCGTATTGTCGGTGAAATTCGCTGCCTACATTGGAGAGAAATACAGAATTATCAGGAGAGTTGCCGGTTAAGTCGCTAACTATTTTGACCAGAGCTTTTTCCAAGTCTTCCAGAGAATTAATATCTGTCAATGTTGCAGGTGTTGTCGCAGTGTTATTCTGATTTTCTTTGTTAAGTCTTGGCGGTGGGGGGGACAATTTTACTTCAAAAAGAGTGACATAAGTTTGAGAATGTTCTGAGGGTTTGTGGACGACAAACTCGGTGGGATATTTGAGAAATATATCCCTGGTTTTACTGCCTAGGGAATGAGTGGCAACAACTTGATTGAGGACTAAACCGTAATTTTGCCTAAACATAACTGCAATAGTAGAAAGTTTTATCCACTGACTTGAGGTACGTTTTTGCTCGGTTTTGATTAATTCTTTTAGCTGAATAACTAATTGTTCGAGGGGTGTAATTTCCGGTACAGTTACGAGGGAATGGGTTTCAAATTGTCCGGTTTTGCTGTTTAAAACTATGATTTTATCTATTTGTTTGCGAACTTGAAATACGGTTAATCCGTGGGCTTGCAGTGTATTGCTGAGGTGAGTGAGGGCGCGATCGGACGAACAGACAAAAATCTCTTTGGCTGTGGGATAATGTACGAAAATCGATGCGCCGACTGTAGCCATTTTTAAGTCGGCGCTGTCTTTGCCGGGGGGGACGTGAATTAGTTGATAGCCGCGCTGGTGAAATTCGGCATCTTTCTTGCCCATGCTGCGCCAATTGGCAAAGGCAACTTTGATTTGGATGGGATAGTGGCAAATTCCCTCTAGGAATTTTTCGGTTTCGATGTTGAGTTGCAAGTTTTCAACATCTAGCAGCAAGATAGCAATGCCGACAGGAAGCGAATTTGTTTGATTTGGGGTGGGATTTGGAGGTTTTGACGAAACTGAGTTTTGTGATTTAGCTGGGACTGTTTGAGATTGGGCTAGGAACTCTATTCGGGCAAATAATGTGCGGAATTGAGGTGAATTAATGAATTCTGGAACCAGCAGAATTTGTAGGTATTTTTTGGCAGTCAGCAGCAGGGAATCTGTATCGCTGGCTACTCGGAAACTTTTGGTCAATTTTCCAATCAAAAGTGACTGAAAATCAGGTTTTGCCCAGGGGGTTTTCCTGTATTTTTCAGCTATCCATTCGGGATGTTTTTCCTGAATGGAAATTAGTGTTTGAGCGATATAGCGACTGATGGCGCTGAATGCGACAGATTCTTGAGTCGCAAGCTCGGGAGTTCGATCGGGCATGACCCTCCACAATCCGGGATGGTGTTTCAATCTATCACAATTCTAGTTTCTCGCCAGCAGCCGGACGATCGCCCGCCAAATTAAACCGGCGGCAATTAATGCCAATCCTGTCAGCCAAATTTGCTTCTGAACCCAGAAAGCCAGGAACAGACAACTTCCCAAACCCACCCAAGCCAACCACTGCGGATAAAGCCTTTCGGCGGGGGAAAGTTGCAGCGCGGCGAAGTTGGTGATAGCGTAATATATCAAAACGCTAAAAGCGCTAAATGACCAAGTGGTTTTGACATCGCCGACGAGGATTAAAAGTGCGATCGTAACTTCGACAACCACCACAGCCACGTAGGGAGTTGTCCCCGAAGGATTCAGTCGCGCCAAGACTCTCGGCATATCCCAGCGCCGCCCCATCGCCAGCAATATCCGCGACAGCCCTAAAATTAAGTTCAGCAAGACTCCCAACATGGCAGTAATTGCGCCGGCGGCTAGCAGTTGAGAAACTCCTGGAATTCGGAAACTGCGGGCGATGACTTCCAGAGGTGCAGCCGTGCCGCCTGTTTGTACAGACAATTTATCGGCCCCCGCGCCCGCGACAACTACTGCTACCCCGACGTAAAGCAGCATTGTCAGCACCAAAGTGAAAATTATGGCTTTGGGAATGGTTTCCCTCGGTTCCCGCACTTCCTCGCTCATTGTGGTGATGCGGGCGTAACCGCTATAAGCGACAAACATCAGGGCGGTGGCGTGGAGGATGGAGCCGATCGAGCTATCATTTTGTAGCGCGGGCATTTCCCACCTTACCTCTGGCAAACCGACAGCAACAAACACCGCTAAGGATAGAAGTGTAACTGAGACTATGGCACTATTGGCAATATTCGATCGCCTAATTCCCGTCAATACAACCAGAGTGAGAGCGGCGAGGGCGACTAAAGCTGTTAGGATCTCGTAAGTGCGATCGGCTACACCAACTGCATTTAAAAAATACGCCGCAAAACCTAAAGCAGCAGTAGCAGCCGAAGCCGTTTTCGCCAACAAAAACATCCAGCCGGCAGTGAAACCCAGCCAAGGATTGAGATATTTGTAGCCATATTCATAAGTACCGCCGCTAACAGGATGATTTGCCGCTAATTGAGCGCTGTTAAGGCCATTGCAAACAGCAACTAAAGCCGCAATACCCACAGCCAAAATCACTCCCTGCCCAGCAATTTCCGCAGCAATACCGATACTCACAAATACTCCGGTACCTAGGATTGAGCCCAGGCCCATGAGAGTTGCGCCGAAAACACCTAACTCTCGCTTAAGCAGTGGTGAAGACATAACTATAGCAGGCAAGATGCCTGCACAAAAATATTTGTCTGTTGTGGAACAGGCCCTTCGAGCCTGTTCTGAAGACATAACTATAGCAGGCAAGATGCCTGCACAAAAATATTTGTCTGTTGTGGAACAGGCCCTTCGAGCCTGTTATGAAAGAGGTTCAAGATGTAAATTAACCGAAACGACCTTGAATGTAATCCCTGGTACTCGAATTGCTTGCAGAGGTAAAAATCCCGCTTGTCGGCCCAAATTCCACCATGCGGCCGATGCGGCTTTCATCAGTATTAAAGAAAGCCGTGTAATCAGAAACCCGAGCCGCCTGCTGCATATTGTGCGTTACAATTACCACAGTTAACTGCTGCCGCAGAGTCTGAAACAACTCCTCAATCTTCATTGTAGAAATGGGATCTAGAGCAGAACAAGGTTCATCCATCAGCAAAATTTTCGGCTTCACCGCCAAAGCGCGAGCAATACAAAGCCGCTGCTGCTGTCCGCCCGAAATCCCCTGAGCGGATTTATTCAAATCGTCTTTCACCTCATCCCAAAGCGCCGCACTTTTGAGTGCAGATTCCACAATTTCATCTAATTCTGCTTTGCTTTTGCGGCCAAAAATCCTCACCCCGTAAGCAATATTATCGTAGATGCTCAGCGGAAAAGGATTCGGTCTTTGAAACACCATCCCCATTTGGCGGCGCAAACTATTAATATTGACTTTAGGACTGTAAATATCCTGTCCAAAAAACTCTACTCTTCCTTTAATTTGAACCTTTCCCTCCAATTCGCCGATCCGGTTGAGAGCTTTAAGAAAGGTAGATTTGCCACAACCTGAAGGACCAATAATCGCCGTAACTTGCCGGTGAGGCATATTCATCGACAAATCTTCCAAAACTTTGTGAGTTCCGTAGGAGAAACTCAAGTCCTGAACCCGCAGTGCTGGCATTGCATTGGGGTCAATTTCCGGAGTGGCATCTTCTAGAAAATGAGCGGTATATTTTTCTGATTTCAAGTTAGCTTTAGGTTTCATTATTTCTCTGGTTATAGTGTGAATATTTGACTGAGAGATGAACTTTAGTTATTGATTTATCGATTTTGAAAGCGTTTCCTAGTTACTGTACGGGATGCGACGCTAGTAATCAAAACCATGCCCAAAAGGACAGAGGCAGCAGTCCATGCCAATTCGTTCTGCTCCTTGTAAGGAGAGCTGGCATAACTGTATATTAATACAGACATAGAAGGAGTTGGAGTTAGCAGTGTCTCGGGAATTTCTTGGATTTTGGAGATAGTTTCTGCGCTGACGGGAAACTGAACTATCTCCCCCAATTTCTCAACCAAAGGCGGCCAAAATTGACTCGACAAGGCAGTTACAATTAGGGGTGCAGTTTCCCCGGCGGCGCGGGAAGCTGCGAGTAAAATGCCTGTGGTAATAGTCGGGAGTGCCGAGGGAATAATAATCCGAAAAATAGTTTGAAAGCGTCCGCCTCCCAAACCAGCAGAAGCGAGGCGGTAAGAAGCAGGCACCAATTTTAATGCTTGTTCTGTTGTTAGCGCAACAACCGGTAACATGATAATGCCGAGAGCGACACCGCCGGCTAATCCTGAGAATGCCTTAGTGGTAACAACAATTAAAGCGTAAGCAAACACCCCGACAACAATTGAAGGAACGCTGCTGAGAATGACGGTGATAAAGCGGACGGTATTGGCTATCGCCTTATTTTCCCTACCAAACTCTGACAAAAATATTCCTGTCATTACACCGATAGGTACGCTGATTAATGTCGCAATTCCCACCATTAAAGCAGTGCCTATAATCGCATTTGCAAAGCCGTTGGGCTGGTCTTCAACTCCGACGGGTGCGGGCAGAGACACTAGCACTTCCCAGCTCAAATGTGTAAGTCCTTCCCCCAATATTTTGTACAAAATAGCGAACAAAGGTAGCACGGCAAGAGCTGTGAATACGAAGGCAAGAAGTGTCATTCCGCGACTGAATAAATTTCTGCTCAGTGAGAGGGGATTGTAGATTTCTGCATCGAGAATACTGTTTAATTTTGGCGGTTTAGTCATGCGATTTTAGATTTTAGATTTTAGATTGATTCTGCGGATAGATCGAGCTTGTTCTCAGGATGTTAGACTTTTCTCTTTCTCCGTCATGAGCCTGGGAAAGAATACATAAAAGAGCTTGTTACCAATTACTTTCGAGCGTGTTAATTATTAGCTCCCTTAACACCGATTAGCTTAACCAGCAATACTGCCACTGCGTTCACCAATAGTGTGATGACAAATAGAATTAGCGCTAAATACATTAAAGAGCCGATGTGCAAATCTTCTTGAGCTTCTCGAAATTGACTGGCCAAAACAGCAGGGATTGAGTAGCCTGGAGCTAATATAGATTTGTTGATTTGAATCGAGTTGCCAATTACCATCGTAACTGCCATTGTTTCGCCTAAAGCGCGCCCCAATGCCAAGATAGTCGCTCCGATAATGCCCGAACTTGCTGCTGGCAATAACAGCTTAAATATAGTTTCCCAACGGGTGGCCCCGAGGGACATCGAAGCACTGCGCAAATCGACTGGAACTGATATCAATACATCGCGGCTGATGGCGGCTACTGTGGGCAGAATCATAATCGATAAAAGTATTCCAGCGGGCAGCATTCCGGGACCTAAAGGTTCGCTGCTGAACAGGGGAAACCAACTGAAATTATCGAACAATGACTGCTGGAAGGGCAACAAAAAGGGAATCAAAACAAAAATTCCCCACAGGCCAACTATCACGCTGGGAATAGCCGAGATTAATTCAACCATGAATCCCAAGGGCGATCGCACCCAACTCGGCAAAAAGTTCTCGCTGGTAATTATAGCTACTGAAAGTCCTAGAGGAATGGCGATGATAATGGCGATCGCAGAACTAACCACCGTACCGTAAATAAAAGGCAAAGCCCCAAACTGTAATTCCCCGATATCCCATCTGGGATTCCAAAAAAACTCCAGTCCAAACTTGCTAATAGCGGGCAAAGCATCCTTAAAAATTATCCAACTCATCCAGAACAGCGTACCGGCTGTCGCTATCGCAAAAGCCCATACAAATATTGTAAATCCCGACTCCAGCCACAAAGCTTCACCATTCGTATCAGTCAAGTCTACGTGTGTGTTTATTCCAGCAGCCTTCGGAGTTAATTTTTTCGGTTTCTTTGAAGAATTGGTCATACAAACTTATGGCGTAAAAAGTGAAATATTTGCTTGAGGGACTAGCTTGTAGGGTGCGCTGCACCAAAATCCGGGCAAGTTATGAGTTTTGAGTCATACATTTAACTCAAAACTCATAACTCCCTGAAAACATCCGAATTAACTTTTGGCAACCACACTCTGATTCACTGTTTGAATCACCTTTTGAGCTGTAGCTGAAGGAATTTGAGTAAACTCTAACTGTTTGTTGATACCTTGGCCTGTAGTCATCACCCAATTGACCATCTTTTTAATAGCATCTGCTTTGGCAGCAGGATACTGTTTGTAGATTAACAACCAAGTCAAACCAACAATCGGATAACCGTCGTTGGGATTGCCTTCTACTAAGCGGAAGTCTGCGGGGAATGTTTCCCCTGCTAAAGCTTTCTCTGCTTCAGCCAAGCTAGGATCTACAAACCGGCCAGCTTTATTTTGAATAAATGCTGTTTGGAGATTGTTTTGCCGAGCAAAAGTATCTTGAACGTAGCCGATCGCACCCGCTGTATTTTTCACCAAAGCAGCTACGCCGGGGTTTCCTTGACCGCTGACAGGGCTCCCCGGCCAACTCGGCTGAGCGGCTGCTTTGATGCTGCTGCCGATCGCCTGCAAGTGGTTAGCAAAAATAAAGGTTGTACCGCTGCTGTCTGCGCGTACAGCTACTCGAATCGCAGTATTTGGCAAGTTTTTAGCTTGTCCAGAAATTCCCGCTATTTTAGGATCGTTCCACCGAGTAATCTTTCCTTCAAAGATGCCTTTCACGGCATCGTTATTTAGCCTCAGATTGGTCACTCCGGGCAAGTTGTAGACAACTGCAACAGCGCCGCCAGCAGTCGGAACCGCCATGACACCGCGCTTTACTTCGGCTATTTGCGCCGCCGTCATCAGCGCGTCGCTGCCTGCGAAATCAACAGTGCCTGCAATTAATGCTTTGATACCAGCACCGCTGCCAGTTCCTTCGTAGTTTACAGTAATTTGATTGGCACTTCTCATCTGAGAGAAGTAGCGATCGTAAAGAGGTTTAGGGAAAGTGGCTCCCGAACCGTTTAGTGTGACAGCAGCTACAGCAGAAGTAATCAACGAGAGCGAAAATGCTGCTACCGCTAGCGTAACTATAAAAGCACGCCGCCAACGTGCAGTGAAGAAAATCATAATCCTCGTCCTCAATATTGATAGCAGGCTTGACAAATCTCCTCCATAGGATAGACGGAAATCCCTAAGTAAAGACATAGGAAACAATAAGCTTGTTTTAAATTATGGTTAACATTAGATTAAGTTTTTAACACCTAAGTAATGGGCGCAATAACAATAAGTTTATTTTAAATTATGGTTAACATTAGATTAATTTTTTGACTGTTAGCTGCTGCAAGTTCTATTGAAGTTATTACGCTTATGATTGACGCTCGAAATAGCCGATCGCAGTAAAAAATATTTGTCCGATCGCACTAAGCTAATTTCGCACGATCGGCGATTTACAGCGCCTGTGGGGCGGTATTTATAAAAAAGTTAGCTTAGTGCGATCGCTACTTGATAATCCTTACCATCTTATTTAACTTTCAATGTTGTGCATGACTGCAAAAAAATAATCACCTTGCTGCCCAAATTCAGAGATTAGACATCTCCGAAATTAAAAATACGGTTCGCTCGCAGATAGTATAAAATAGGATTTTACCAAAAAATACTCATATGATTCAGTTTTAATAATAAATTGACAAGTATCCATCCGAAACTCAAAACTTGGCAGGTCTGAAATACGAACAACTGATAAATTTAATTATTCAATCCGAGGGTGGTAACGCTCAACAACCATAAATAGACCGAAAAAAAACGCTAATTATTAAAGTAGGAGGCTGCCGACATCGTAAGTTAACAGTTGCAGATTAAATTCTATTAACCTTAGTTAATTTGCACCACTGGCCGAGATTTCAAATGTTATGGTACAATTTAATCTAAGATAAATAAAAGCTAATGATATCTTTCATTATTGGCTAGGTGTTTTAAGAAAATTATTATCATCGACCCTCCTATAACAAGTAAAAACAATGAAAGCGAAAGGTTATGGTAAAAAAATATTGAGTCAAGAGGAATTAACAGTAGATAGCTACGACCAACCCCGTAAAATACAACAAACTATCAAAAAAAATGTTAGGATAAGATCGCAAAAAATACCTAAATTTAAAAATTAAATAATAGTCGTCGCGGGCAAAAAATAGTAGATTTAGAGGTAGGAAAAAGTGGATAAACTACTGATATTAATATATTGCGAACGACAAAAGAAATTAAGTGATAGTAAACTCTTTCACGCAAATCGAGCTTGTCTCGGCTCATAGGCACTATTTACACCTCATAAAAAAACGCAAAACAAAGATTTAACTACCGAGCAAAAAACTGAAAATCGCGATCGGGTTCAAAAAATAACAGTTGTAGAGCAGATAATGAGAGTCGTAAAAGTTTTCAGAGTAGTCGCAGAAAAATTTTGGATAAAATCGGAAAATTATGAACAAGTAATCTTGATAGTATGTGGATTAGTGAGGTGGCGAAAAGGTGCGATAGTTCTGCTCACTTAAAGTGCAATTAAGTAAAAAAATGAATTAAAATAGTTGATTAAATAGGCTTGTTTTTATTGATTAATTTTTTAAGTCTTATCGCTTGTTCCCTTTATGGCTGTTGACACCTGCTGTCACACAACCACAAACGTTTCACATCAATTGTTTAAAAATTTTCGGAGATGTCTATTTAATGTGGTCTCAAAAAAATACTGATTGCACTCTTGAGTGATTGTGATGGCGGTCTCCTACATTTAGGCACATTTACTGATGCTGTGTCAGGTTTGAGAATAGCTATATTTTATAGATTTCTGCACTAGCTGGAAGAAAACATGGACGTACTTACTGTGTATAAAGTGAGTTTGGATTTATTTGGGCTTAAAATTTGTTTAAGCCCCCTTAAGTTAAAATCCACTAAGAAATTCCCAAGGCTGTTTCAGACATCGTAATGAAATTGCTAGCAAATAATTGCTGGTTAATGGGAATATCAATAATAAACTTTGCCCCCTGATTAGGGGCTGAAATACAATTGAGCTTGCCACCATGTTTCTCCACTACAATCTGATGGGAAATTGACAACCCAATACCGATGCCTTTCCCTAGAGGTTTAGTAGTAAAAAATGGCTCAAATAGATGTTTGCTGATATCTTCTGTCATTCCCGACCCGTTATCCTTAATCTGGATTACTACCCGATTACTTTCGGTAACTTCAGTGCGAATGACAATCTTAGACGGATTGGCTTTAATTTCACTTAACGATCGCGTTGCATTGTAATCATCTAGGGCATCAATAGCATTAGCGACAAGATTCATAAACACCTGGTTAAGCTGACCAGCATAACACTCTACCAGAGGCAGATTGCCGAACTCTTTGACCACCTCAATTGCAGGTCGATCGCCCCTTCCTTTAACGCGGTTATGCAAAATTAATAGAGTGCTCTCAATACCCTGGTGAATATCCACTGGTTTCATCTCTGATTCATCTAATCGCGAGAAGATTCGCAGCGACTGAATAATCTCGCGAATACGGTCTACACCTACCTTCATCGAAGTCAGCAATTTAGGCAAGTCTTCAACCAAAAAATCTAGTTCTATCTCGTCTATTTTATTTGCAATTTTCGCTCCTGAAACGGGGAATTCCTGCTGATACAGATTCACGAGTTCAATCAGACTTTTGGTATACTCATGGGCGTAAGAAAGATTCCCATAGATGAAATTAACGGGATTATTGATTTCATGGGCTACACCTGCAACAAGCTGACCTAGAGAAGACATTTTTTCGCTCTGCACAAGTTTAGTCTGGGTCAATTGCAATTCGCGAAAAGCTTTTTCTAAGCATTGAGCTTGGGTTCGCAATTGAGCTTCCGATTGTTGCAATCCCGCCTCTGCTTGCAGACGCTCTTGAATCTCCTGTTTGAGCAATTGATTGGATTGGAAAAGTTCAGCCGTCCTTTCTTCAACTCGCCTTTCCAACTCCGATGCCAGCTTCAAGAGCGAAGATTCCGCTTTGACACGCTGTTCGATTTCTGCTTGCAAGCACACATTTTGCTCTAACAGTTTCTTCGACAGGTTGCGGAGCTTCATGTGGACATTAACACGAGCTAAAACCTCTTCATGCTGAAGAGGCTTAGTAATATAATCCACCGCACCAAGACTCAAACCTTTAACCTTATCCACCGTATCAGCAAGAGCAGTCATAAAAATCACGGGAATGTCTCTCGTTACATCATTCGCTTTCAAACGGCGACAAGTTTCAAACCCATCTATTCCTGGCATAAGCACATCCAACAGAATCAGATCTGGCGCGGCATATTCGACCTTTTGGAGAGCACTTTTGCCATCCCTAGCTACCAATACTTTGAAGCCAAAATCAGCCAAAAAATCGAACAGGACACCTAAATTAGTCGGGGTGTCATCTACGATTAAAATGGTGCTTTGTTCGGCAAGTTCACTACTCATTGGCTGTCGTCCTATATTGTTTAATAAACTCTAGGATTTGTTGTTCTTCAAATCCTTTCGCTAACTGGCGCAGATGGCTAGCAAAGGGAACCCATTGCTCATTGAGTTGTTCTAGTTTTGCGGCTCGCTCCGCAATTCCTCGGAGATCGCCCATCATCGCTAGATCGAATAAAACGGCGATTTCCTCATCGGGGGGAGCTACAATTTCAGAACTTAGAGATTTTTTTTCTCCTTCTGTTTTCCTCATCTCTTCCAGATTTTCTTCATAAATCCATTCTAACCCTAAATGAGTACGTAATTTTTCTAAAAGCTCCTCGATTCGTATGGGTTTCGGAATAAAATCATTGCAGCCTACCTCGGCACTTTGTTGTCGATCGAAATCAAAAACGCTGGCAGAAGTAGCAATCACCACTAAATTAGTCTGACCTAGTGATTTGCGAATCCGGCGCGTCGCTTCTAAGCCGCTCATTACTGGCATCATCAAGTCCATTAAAATACAGTCGGGCTTAAACTCCACCGCCTTATTTAAACAGTCCTGACCCTCCGTTGCTTCCAGAATTTCAAATCCTAACGGCTGAAGCATTCCCGTCATGATCGAGCGATTTTGCCACTTGTCGTCAGCTATGAGAATTTTTCGCTTTCGGCCTTTGAAACCAACGATTGTGTGGGCATTCGCTTTGGCTGAATTAGTCGCCCATTCCGATACCTCTGGCAAATCTAAATCGAACCAGAAAATGCTCCCTTGTCCTAATTTACTCTTCACCTTTATTTCACCGCCCATCATCTGGACTAATTGGCGACTAATTGCCAGCCCCAACCCGGTTCCTTCAACCTTCAGGTTGGCTTCTCCTACTTGGTGAAAAGGCAAAAATATGTCTTGCAATTGCTCTAGTGCCATACCAACTCCGGTATCTTCCACTTGAAACCGGATTTTGCCACCCTGATATCCTACTTTGAATGCCACCCCACCTTTTTCGGTAAACTTAATCGCATTGCCGAGTAAGTTGATTAAAACTTGCCGCAACCTTTTTTCATCACCCTGGACGGCAATAGGTAGTTGGGTAATGGGCTCGTAAATCAGGGAGATTCCCTTTTGTTCTGCCCGAATATTGCAAATTTCAGCCAGGCCTTCCAAAAATTGTGAGAAATGGAAATTACTCAAGTGGATTTCCATTTTTCGGGCTTCGATTTTGGAGAGATCTAAAATATCGTTAATTAGGGTTAAGAGGTGTTCGCCGCACTGACTAATCACGTTCAGACCATCTTTTTGCTCGTCAGCCAAGTTTTTTTGTCGTTTGAGGATTTGGGTGTAACCCAAAATGCCATTAAGTGGCGTTCGGAGCTCGTGGCTCATATTAGCCAGAAACTCACTCTTGGCAGAGTTGGCGGCTTTCGCTAATTCTTCTGCTTTTTGTAAATCGATATTTTTTTCTTGTAACTGTTGCGTTCTTTCTGCCACCTTCACTTCTAAAGTAGCATTGGCTGCTTCCAAATCGTTATAAAGACGGGCATTCTCAATCGAAATAGCTGCTTGAGAAGATAAAAGTTGTAAAACTTCTAAACGATCGGGAGTAAAAGCACCTGTTGTGAGATTATTTTCTAAGTAAAGAATGCCAGTAAGTTTTCCTTGATGGACGATGGGAGTACATAATACTGACTTGGGTTTTTGGTTGACGATATAAGTATCCGCCGTGAAGGTTCCCTCACAACTCGCATCGTTTAATACAACATTTTCCTGAGTTCTTGCAACATAGTTAATCAAAGATATGGGTAGTTGCTTACTGTTTTCCACTGGTATTCTTTGCAGCACTTCTACATCGCTATCTACAGTGCCATAGGCTTCAATTAGTAGATTTCCAGCTTTGTCTAAAATGAAAATGCCATTTTGAGCACCCGCATTCTCGATCGCAATTTTCATCAATTTTGCTAACAAATTAGTCAACACAATTTCGCCAGAGAGAGCTTGAGAGGCTTTGATGACAGTCGCTAAATCTAGTGCGCCACTCCCTCCACTTGTCGAGCTAGTGCTCGTAGCGATCTGGCTACGTTGAGTTTCTGGCTTGGCTATCCGGGAAAATATTTGAGGATATCTGGCTTCCAAATCTTTGACTATAGCTTTAGCTCCCCAGCGACTATATGCGTAGTAAGCATCGGTTAAATACATCAGAGCAATTTTATCTTTTCCGCGAAAAAAATAAAACTCTGCAGCCAGTTCGTTAGCTAAGGCTTCTTCTTGGATATATCCCTGTTCTTTGGCTCCTGCTATAGCGCGATCGTAATAATCGCTGGCTTCTAAAGGTTGTCCCAAAATCCGCGCTTTTTCTGCTTCTACTAAGTCATACTTATGCTGGAAATTAATCGGTGCATGGAACGCCCAAGTTTTCATTTTTTCTTGGTTTACTGCTACTTGAATTAAATATTCTTCTTGTTCTTGCGCTGAGACTTTGGGATACATTGCTAGGAGGCCAAGAGAATGGTAGAAGTTGCCAAGAGCATTCTGAATTAATCCCACACCGCAACTGGCATATTTTGATACTAAATTAGCATTGACTATTGTGCCTTCGTAATCTTTAAAAGAATAACGAAGCATCCCTTGGGCGGCATGGTAAAAAAACAGCAGAGTCCCATTATTAGATTCTAGGAACACCGGCACCATTTCTTCTTCATTAAAACTCTCACCAATCAACTGATATTTATCTGAGGCTTTGCCCAGCAAATTTTTAACTAATTGCTGATAAATTTTGATTGCAAAAGTATCGTAATCTTGCTTGTATTTAATGCTAATAGCAACATATTTTTCCTGTTCGCACTCAACTTTTTCTAGCTCTTTTTCCGTTAAAAATGTCATGTAGCAGTAATTGATCAGGCAGTGACAAGCACATTCCAAATCACCTACTTCCAAGCCACTTTGCATAGCCTTAATCAAAGGTTCTCGGGTTTCCATACTATGATCTTTCCAGGATCTGAGAAGAGCATTAAATATTAACCCAACCTTACAGTTGAGCGAGTTAGTTTCAAATTTATCCAATACAACAATGGATAGTTTGCCAAATTTATATCCAGAATCTATATCCCCCATTGGTCCACATAAAAGAGAGCCATAGAAAACGTAAGCGTAAGCAGATTCCGGTGAGTTACCATACTTGAGCGACAAATCGATCATTGTATATATAATTAGTGGCAGCATAGCTCCATTGCCAAGATATGCCGAGATCACGATGCTGCTTAATATCCGCATCGCCGCAAGTTTATTCATATCTGTCATTGGTGGCAGATTGGCTAAATCCTCAATAATCAATCCTTGAGGGGGTTCTTGCTCTAGGTAAACGCCGAACATTTCAAGAACATTAATACCAGTCTCTATAGCTGATTTTGCTCGGTTTTCAGCCATGTCAAACTGAATTTTTAGTTCGTAGACTTTGATTTTTTCTAAGAGGGTTTTTGCTTGTTTTATGATGATAGCAGACAACTGTTGAGAGCGCTCAAAGTTTGTGGTGATAAATTCGGCTTCTGCTGCTTCTAAATGCAGATTTAAAGTCAGCTCATATTGACTCTCCCAGCTATCCTCCGCGAGCAGTCCCAAACCCACATTCAAATATTTGACAGCGGATTCATAAGCTGTTGCTGCTTTGGCTTTCTGTCCGGCGATCAGATTGAGTTCTGCTAATTCATATTTTTCGCTCTCTAAAGTGACTAAATCAGTGCCGTAATTTAGTTGGTTAACCAGTATAAAGATATTTTCTTTTTGTTCTTCAGGCGTTGTGGAATGCAGCAGTAGTTGACCAATTTTTAGGTGAGTTTCTTTTTTCTGGTCGTCTGGAATTAGAGAATAAGATGCCTGTTGCACTCGGTCGTGCAAAAATTTGTAGGTGACATTAAATTGCTCGGTTGACTTTTCTGTGGATGTTTCCTCCTCAAATAGGAGCGGTATTTTGTAAGAATTATTGAGCGGTAAAACGAAACCAGTTTGTAACGCTTCCCATAAATTTATTGCCGTCTCTGACTGAGATTTTTTATTAGCTATTGCCAAAACATCTAAACTGAATTTATCTCCGATACAGGCCGCTAATTTTAAGACATTCTGCGTCTGGGACGAGAGCTTTTGAATCTGGCTGACCATCAATTCGACGACGTTATTGCCGATCTCAATGCCTTGAAGCTGTTGAAGATCCCACTGCCAACAAACTCGATCGAAATCAAAGGATAGGAGTTTTTCTTGATAAAGGGATTTGAGAAGTTGAGTTAAAAAGAAAGGATTGCCCTGGGTTTTATTAAAAACTAACTCAGCCAGGGGCAAAATTTCAGAAATTTGACTGCGAAGGGTTTCGCTTACTAATTGGTTTACATGAGTTATTTCTAAAGCTTGGAGGATAATATTATTGACTATCGCCTTGGTATTTTGAATTTGCTCTAAGGTATAAATTAAGGGATGAGTGGGGCTGACTTCATTATCCCGATAGGCTCCAATTAATAGTAAATATTTACTATCTGGATCGGTCATAATTAGTTGGATGAGCTTGAGGGAAGCCGAATCTGCCCATTGCAAGTCATCCAAAAATACAACTAGCGGGTGTTCGGGTTTACTAAACACCTGTATAAATTTTTGAAATACTTGATTAAATCGGTTTTGGGATTCCGCTGGCCCCAAGGTTGGAACTCCAGGCTGTGGATCGATAATCTTTTCTACTTCGGGAATAACATCAATAATAACCTGGCCATTTGTCCCAAGTGCTTCGAGGATTTTAGACTTCCAAATTGCTATTTTTTCTGATTTTTCGGTCAGCAGTTGGCGCATCAATTCCTGAAATGCTTGAATTAAGGAAGCATAGGGAATATTTCGCTTGAACTGGTCAAATTTACCGCTAATAAAATACCCTTTTGCTGCTACTATCGGTTTATCAACTTCGTTAACTAAGGAGGATTTACCGATACCTGAATAACCGGAAACTAGCATCATTTCCGTTTTCCCGGCACTGACGCGAGTGAAGGCTTCTAGCAAACTAGCAACTTCTATTTCCCGTCCGTAGAGTTTTTGCGGAATCAGAAATTGGCTGTAGGAATCTAGCTGAGCTATAATAAAGGGGAAAATCTCTCCTGAAGAAAGCATCTGCTGGCAGGTTTCCAAGTCAACTTTTATTCCGAAAGCACTTTGATATCTATCTTCAGCCGTTTTAGATAATAATTTCATTACAATTTCAGAAACTGCATCCGGAATTTCTGGATTCAGTTGTTTAGGTGGTATTGGTGCTTTAGCTATATGGCAATGAACGAATTCTAGGGGGTCTTTTGCGGAAAAAGGTAGCTTACCCGTCAGCATTTCATAAAATGTAATACCGAGGGAGTAAAAGTCAGTGCGGTAGTCCACTGATCGATTCATTCGGCCGGTTTGTTCCGGCGACATATAGGCGAGAGTTCCTTCTAATAAGTTGGGATTGGTGACGGTTTGATTTTCTCGATCTAAGAGAGAAGCAATGCTAAAGTCAATAATTTTTACTTCCTTTGTCTCTGGCTCAATTAAAATATTTTGGGGCTTAATATCTTTATGGATTACATTACTATGATGGATCTCTCCCACAGTGTTTGCTAACTGAATGCCGATTTTGAGAAATGCGTTTATAGCCAAGGGTTGATTGTTGAGAAAATCTTTCAAAGATTGACCGCTAAAATTTTCTACTATCAGCGCTAAGCCGTTATGGTAGTTTTCTAAGGCTATGGGCTTAACTATTCCTTCACTTTCTAAATGTCTGAGGATTTTATGTTCGTGTCTTAAGCGGGAAATTTGTTCGATTGTCGGATGCTCGGTTTTGAAGGTTTTGACTATCGCGGATGTTCTATCAACCTGTTTTGTGCCGCGATAAATAATAGTATTGACACTTTCGTAAATAGCTTCGCTTAGGTTGTAACCGAAAATGCTAGTGCTCATGTGCGTAATTTCACTAATAATAAATTGAAGATCAATTGAATAGCAGGCTGTATCTAAGTAGGGACACTGATATTTTGGGCAGAGCTAAAAAATCTTTAATGCACTATAAATAAGCATAATCTAAGCTTCTTAAATCTGTTTAAATTTTAACAAATCTAAATATAAAAAAAACTAATTAATAATTATACCGTAAAAATATTTATAGGCTTTATCCTAAAGATTAGATACAATAACAGCAGTGGCTAAACCAGCTCATAAGATTGGACGATGTAACTTGATTGAATGCAAACTATATCGCAGGGTAAACGCATCTTAATTTCAACCTAAAACATGATAAGATGAAGTATTTAGCTAAATCAAGGGCGTAATTCATA
>NZ_JAUBSX010000062.1:0-46379 GCF_036704885.1 Microcoleus sp. F4-D5
TGAGGACGCCCAGACATTTTAATATTCTCCTTTACTTTTCAGGTAACTCTAGCATAACTTTAGAAAAATGGTATAAATCGTTGTAATCTTTATCTGAACCCCCATCGACGCGCTGATCTTCCATTGCAAATGCCTTGCCGTTGCCAGTGACATCTGCTACTTGACCGTACAGCCAAGCATCATCTGGATTAGTGCTAGATAATGACAACAGGGGGCGTTTGTCACCGCCGACACCGGGATTATTAAAGACATCTTGCACCGTACCGTTTGGCACCAGCATCACCGCAAAAACCTCTCCTGGTTTCATCGGAAATTTTTTCGCGCCGCTGTACTGCCCTGCGTTATAATTTGCTTCTCCCAAACTGCCGTTAAATAGGGGATTTGCGCCTTCTGTGGGGTCAGAAATTACTACGTGACCAAAGGTAGAATTAGTCAGAGCTCGTCTTGCTGCTTCTTTGATGAATTCCTGAGAACCAGGGGTAAATTTCTCCATTCCCAGTACGCTGAAAATGGCAACTTCACCTCTATAATTGCCGCCGTCGTGCAGCCAATCAAAGCCAACTTGTCCCGTGGAATCTGTAGCAAAAAAGCCGGAGTCAACGCCTAAACCTGTCAGCGGGTCAACTTTGCCGTCTGGGGTTAAACTAACTTGATAATTTGTATCGCCCGAAGGTGCAGAAATTTTGAGTGCATAATTGGTTGCACCCAAGTTATCGATGCTAAAAGTTCCCGAATTTGTGCCGTTGGTTTCGATGTCTTTGACGACTTTTCCCTGAGTGTCGAGAAGCTGCATCCCGACAATGGAACTAAATCCTTCAGCCGTAACTCGAAAGCTGCCTGTATTCAGCCGATTAAAACGATAGGTGTCTGTGGGGTCAGTTTTACCTGCGAAGTCGATAGAGATATAGTTGTCGTTCAGATTGCCGATCGATATATTAGACATGATGCACCTTGATTAATTGGATAACTGTGGGCTGATATTGATCTATCTGAAGTGCATCGGAGTTTTTATGCGGTTTGTAATATAACTTCACAAAGAGTGTGGGGTTAACTCGCTGAACTTCCATCGCTACTTATTTATCTGGAGTAAGCTTTAGTTTTTATGCAAAGTTTCAGTCTTTGTAGAATAACTTTACACAAACTACCGGGAATCAAGGTTTTACATCCACCTCACACTCAGGGAGATGGATGTAATTGCGATTAGCTGATGCCTGTTCTGCCTATTGTGGTAAAATTTGATGGTGAGAATACCTTGGCGGAATTTGGTATTTTCTCATGCCTCTGGGGTCGCCTGCTGCTTGATTAAGAACTAACAAAAAAAACACCGCGAATAAAATTGTCTCCCAACCAAAAGGTGCCGGCTTCGGTTCTTCTTTGGGTTGATCTGTAACCGACTCGACGTTGACTTTGATGTCGAGTTTGCCCTCAATCACTTTGCCTTTGAATATTCCATCGTTGGCAACACCTTTAAATAGCATTGGATTAGTTTGTTCTGCTGACATTGTGGTTATCCTTGTGTTAGTAAATTATGAAAAAAAATTCAATTAAGGGCGAGATCCTTGCTAAATCTGGCGTATAAACGGCGCCAGATTGAGACAAGCCGCAATCAGCCAGACCTAAAATCAGAATTTTTTTGAGCAATGTGTCGGCCAATTCCTTGGAGTTTGGACAATCCCGTCCTTTTCCAAAAAGAGTAAATAGTCTGTGTCTTGATATTTAACTGTCGGGCAATGACTGCCATTTTTTCGGGCGACTGCTGCAAAAACAATCTTTGAACAAGAACTTGACAGTTGCAGTCGGGACGGTTTCGAGGATGACATTTCCGCAGTTCGTATTCTGGATCTCGATCGATGTATTTTACGATCGCCCTTGCTACAGCTTGTTTTTCTTGTCTTTCAATCCGTTCGATTTCCACCTCCAAACCATCTAAATAGTCATTGTAAAATCCGCTGCGTTCTAAAGCATCTAAATCTAAGGACAACTCTTTTTGATTTTTGGTAGTATGTAAATCGTGAATTCGATACCCGAGATGAGCGTTAATCCAAGTCGTCAGACTGGCTTGAATCGGAGAACGTCGGGGATGAAACTTGTGGAGGTTCTTGTCTAACCATTCCCAAGTTTTATTAACGGCTTCATAATAATAGGGATGAGAACTTTTTGACAATTTTGGCAGCAGTTGCAGTTGCCGCAACAATCGATTCATCAATTCTGGACGCTGCGAACTATCCGGTGATTCCGAGCAAATTGCTAGAATTAGCTTACATAACCGCTCATCTTGAGGAGTGCGATCGGAATATTGTTGCAGTGCTAACCTCAATTCATCTATGCGATCCATAATAGTCCTTTTAGTAAATGTAGTGGATGTAAGACTGTGAAAAATTTGAGCTAACTTGGTAGGTATGAAAACGATTGAACTAAGTCGATCGCTTTTAGGTAAAATAAGGACGGTTAACCTACACCTAGTTTTGTACAGTTGCTTACTTCCACACATTTTCCAGTAGTTTTTCAATCAAAACAAGGCTAAAATTCACAATAAAATTCACAAATAATTACAAAAAACTCACAAAACTCACAAAACTCACAAAAATTATTTTATAATTCAAAAAAATAGATTGATTGGGGAAAGCAATGGAAGTTGAAGAAATGTTGAGCTTGTTGGATAAGTGGGTTGTGGAAAAGAAAGGCAAGTCGCTGGATTTTGCGGAGAAAGAGATTATTCGTCTAAGCTGGATGGATGTGGATTATGCGGACATGAACATTCCCGGCTATAGCCCTAGCTATGTGGAGAGAAGGCTGGCAAAAGGTTTGTGGGCTCTAGTATCAGAGGTGATTGGAGAAGGAAAAAAAGTTACTAAAAAAACATCCAAGCTGGCGATGCAAGAAGCAATCAAGAAGCGATCGCACCCGGAAGTACCAGCAAGAGAAATGACTTTTTTTGAGGCGGCGAAGGATGCCAACAATCGAGGGTTTAACTTAAAACAAGCTGGCGAATTCGTCGCAGCTAGAAAGGAGTTCGAGCTTGCTCTTAAAATTAACCCAGATAATGCAGTGACTTACTATAATCAAGCATTGATGCATGAGGAAGCCGGGAAAGTCGATCGGGCGATGGAACTATATCAGGATGCAGCATTCCGTGGCTTGGCGGCTGCTTACTGCAAGTTGGGTCGTTTGTATATCATTGAATATAAAGATTTGCGAAAATCAGTTGAAAAAATAAGGAACGGTTTAAAGCTGCTGGAAACTGAGAAAGTTGAGTATGACAAAATAGTCAAAGCAGGGTTGTTAACTTACCTTGCTTGGGCTTGGAAGGAACAAGGATGCTATGAAGAAGCTTTGGAGAAGTTGCAAGATGCTGTTAAACTACAGAGAGATCGGGGTTTAACTTATGGCATCATGGCCCAAGTGCAAGAAAATCTGGGGAATGATGCAGAAGTTGTGAAATCTTGGAAAAACTGTCTGAAATATGCTAAGTCCGATGAGCCAGATGAAGAATTTTATATTGGTAAGGCTCGTCAGCGTCTGAAGCAATTAGGTGGTTCTAATTAAATGTAAAATGCGTGAAGCGTACCTATCCCGTAGGGAATCGCGCAGTGAGATACCCGACTTCTTAAAGAATTCGGGTATCGGGTAATTGTGTTTTTTAGGTGGATTTACTTAAGTGCGATCGCACTTGTTTGAGATTTAGCCTTAATCAAGGACATGGGTATTCATTGCCATGTCGATCGATACAAATTCGGGCTATCATGTTATTCGTGGCTGATTGAAGGGCGATTCGATCGATTGAAGTACCTGAAACTGCGGCTAGTACCAAGGTTATGTTGCCGAGTGCGATCGAGCCGATGAGGAGGGGTGAAATCAAGACTTTGCAATTCATACTCTTGTCTCCAAGTCAACTAGATTTACGATCGCTAGATTAGGGAGGCATGAATATTACTTGCGATATGACGAGATATGACAGGTGTCATACTTTTTGGAAATTTCAACTTATTGAGGACTTACGCACGAGTGTTTAGAAACCGGGGTTTTTTACGAAAATACTTGATTGTAGACGACTGATTCGGTAAAAAAACCGGTTTATTGGCCCCTAGCATAAGTCCTGTTATTTTTTTACATAGTCGCTGACATGAACAGAAAAGAATTGGAAGAATTAGCAGAAAAAAACTGGTATCTAGAAGACCTATACAAAGCTTTGGGTCAAGCAAAAAAAACTTACAAGCAAACAGAAAAAGCCCAAAGCATTACTCCCAATGATAAAGACAATCTGCACGGCATACTTGCTCGAAAAAAATCTTCAGAAATTGCAATTATTTATAATAAAAGCTACGGTCAAACCAAAAATGAGTTATCAGATCGTCTTTATAAATATATTAGAAATCTTCTCAGATACGATCAGTCTCTGGATATTGAATCCATCGATATTCCCGATCGATTGGCAGAACGAGGATTCAAAAGAGACTCTTCTCAAGAGCGTAGAGAAACCGATCGGGTTTGGTGGCGCATTACGATCGAGCTTGACAATCCAGACAACTTGCAATTACAAGCAATTGTCAAGCGCCTCGGCTCGGCTCTAGAAAAACCTTTGATAGTACAGAAAATAGAGCAAGGCAGTACATTGCTGGCTTTTGAAAGCGATCGATCGGAATACGATCGCATAGAAGAACTTTACAGATCGGGTCGCCTAGGTGAATTATTAAAAGTGACAGTTAGCGATTTAGGACAAGTTCCGCAGAGTTCGCTGCTAATTTATTTGAGACAAATGTATGAAAACCTCTTTGGTGAAGGCTATCAGCCAGTAGGCTTGATATTGACTCGCGGTCAACGCAATCGATGGCGAGGGCAGAACCCAGAAAATTTAGAATCTGTAGCAAGAGCAAAACAGATTAATTTTGGTGCAAATCAATCCGTTAATTTGACGATTGAACTGACACCAAAAGACGAAGAAATTGATACTAAAATATGGCTCCATCCATCAGGCGATGCAGTTTACCTGCCAGTTGGTTTACAAATAACAGTTTTAGATGAATTCGGAAATCCCATTCCTCAATTGCACAAACAAACTGGCAGTACAGATAACGCTGTTTTACTCACTTTTAGCGTTGAACCGGGAGAAAGATTTAGTATTAAACTCCTTCTGGGAGAGGCCAGCGTCACAGAAACTTTTTAATAATTAAAAATCGCCGCGCCACCTATGAAAAAACAAGTCATCCTCACTATCATGGAAGGAAGTTTTGAGCAAGGATTTCCGGTTAACTTGGAAATTCGAGAAGATTTAACGCCATTTAGCTTAATCTGGGGAGATGTTGGCAGACTGCCAGCCCTAGGCGATATTGAGATTCTTGATTCCTTGAAGGATTGGCAGTCAAATTTTGCAAGGAATAATGATGGCTGCATCTCGCGGATCAAAGTTCAAGGGGAAGGAACGAAAGTCTTTAACAACCTCGCGGCAGAAAACCTGGCATCCAACATCAATCAATGGCTCAATTCCAGCGAAAAATCCTGGAGAAAAATACTGGATGGATTGCAGCAGCACTTGCAGCCCAACGATGAGATTAGAGTTATTTTGCAAACAGACGATGCTAACTTGCGGAGACTACCTTGGCCGGCCTGGAATTTCTTTTCTGAAACTTATCATTATTCAGAAATTTCTCTGAGTACCTTAACTGTTAAACCTCCAAGCTTTAAAAAATCTGACTGTCGGAAATCAGCGGTGAGAATTTTAGCAGTATTTGGCAATACTGACGGGATTAATATTGGCTTTGACCGTCAAGTATTAGATAATCTAGCTGAACGCGGTGCCGAAATTACACCTTTAACCAAGCCCAAAAAAGCAGCCTTGCTGGAGTCTTTGCGAGACGAACAAGGGTGGCACATTTTCTTTTTTGCAGGTCATAGTTCAACTCTACCAGACGGTCAAATTGGTGAGTTTGATATCAGCGATTCTGAAAGTATCAGTATTGACGACTTGAAAAATGCCATGAAAATTGCGATCGCCAAAGGATTGCAGTTAGCAATTTTCAACTCCTGCGACGGCTTGGGGATAGCCAACCAGCTAGCCAAATTGTACTTACCCCAAAGTATTGTCATGCGGGAAGTAGTAGCAGACGAAGCCGCACAAAAATTCTTGCAAGATTTTCTCACAGCATTTGCCAATAACCAATCTTTGTACACAGCAGTTGGGGAAGCGCGGCGAAAGTTGGAAGATGCTAAAAATAAACTATTGCCTGGTATTAGCTGGCTGCCAGTAATTTGTCAAAACCCCGCTGTTGAACCGCTAATTTGGAAACAACTTCTCAATTGGAAATGCCTGCACACTCTCAAAGATCATTCAGATGTTGTTAAGTCCGTCGCCATTAGTCCCAATCAAAACATTATTGCCAGCGGCAGTTTGGACAAAACCATCAAACTTTGGAACCTTTGTACAGGAGAATTACTCCACACCTTCACCGGACATAGCAGTGCCGTAATTGCTGTTGCTTTCAGCCCCGACGGGAAAACTCTTGCCAGTGCCAGCAACCACGAGTTATTTGACGGCAGCATCAAGTTGTGGGACGTAGCAAATCAGAAATTTAAACAAAGTCTTGGTAATGCCTTAATAGCCCTGCGGACAAGCTGTTTAGCTTTCAGTCCCGACGAACAAACCCTCGCTAACGGTCACATTGGCAGTACAGTTATTGGTGCTACAATTGATATCTGGAATCTCAAAAAAAGTAAAATAGAAAAAACTCTTTGGGGACACGTTTGGGAAGTTAATTCCCTTGCCTTTAGCAAGGACGGACGCATTTTAGTTAGTGGCGGTTTAGATGGTGCAGTTAAAATCTGGAATTGGTACAAACAAGAGTTGCTGCACACTCTCAATCGGCCAGTAGATTTTTTCGGTGCCGTAGCTTCCTGGTTCGATTCTTCTGTTGGGATAATTTGTTGTGTTGCGATTAGCCCGGATGGTAAAATAGTCGCAGCTAGCGGTTTACAACAGCCAATTCAACTGTGGAATACTGAAAATGGCAGACTGCTACGTACCTTCACAGAACACTCAGATAGTGTTTATACTCTTGCCTTTAGCCCCGATGGTGAAACTCTCGCTAGCGGCGGTGGTGACAACACAATTCGGATCTGGAATTTTCACACAGGAGAGTTGTTGGAAACTCTGGAACATCTCAGCCCAGTCCACTCTGTTGTTTTTAGTTATGATGGCAAAACTTTGGTCAGCGGGAGTGCGGATACTGTAAAAATTTGGCGCGTTCCTGTTTAAGTCAGGACTTACCCACTCTGACAAAAAACCGGGTTTTTTACTTAATCTCTCGGTTACAGCGCGTCTTTTCGCAAACAAACCCGGTTTCTGAGGCCCCATTCGCGGTTTCCAACCGCAAGTCAGCTAAAAAATCTCCCCAACAATCATTCCCGCCAATATCACAAATCCAACCCAAACATTTTGGCGAAAAATCTGACCGTAAATCGGCTTGGGAATGTCATTCTTTCGGAGTTGACTGTACTGCAAAAGCCACAAAATTGCCGCCGCACTAATTGCCATCCAAAAACCAATGTGCAAGTGCAGATTAATTCCCATTGCTGCTAACAAACCCACTGTACCAACAAAGAAAAACCCCACCGCATTAGCCGCATTATTCCCGAAAAATATCGCGCTGGAATTCACCCCCAAACGCAAATCGTCTTCCCGATCGCTCATCGCATAAACTGTATCAAATCCTAATGTCCACAGCACGACTGCACCCCACAGCAACCAAGTCGCTAATTCTAGTTCTCCCGCGGCGGCGCTCCAACTAATTAAAACTGCAAAACCCCAGGCAATTGATAACACTAATTGCGGCACTGGAAAGAATCGTTTTGCTAGCGGATAGCAGATAATTACTGGTACGGCGGCCACGCACAGCCAGAAGCTTAAAGGATTGAGATAAAAAGCGAGAATTGCCGCACAAGCAAAGGAAATTAATGCAACTCCTATCCCAGTTTGCACGGTGAGGGCGCGGGATGCTATGGGGCGCGATCGCGTTCTTTCTACTTCGGGATCGATATCGCGATCCCACAAGTCGTTGATGACGCATCCAGCCGCACTCGTGGCTAAGGTACCCAACACAATCACGCCCACCAATGCTGTCGGCGGCCTCCCGTGGGCTGCTAAAAAGACGGCCCAGAGGGCTGGAATCATTAAAATCAGCCTTCCTGCTGGTTTGTCCCATCTCAAAAGCCTCACGACGGTTAGCAATGTGGATTCGGGTTGGCGATCGGGCTCTTTAAGCATTTCAATTCTAGATTTGAGATTTTTAACTTTAGATTTTATCAAATTTTAGGCACAATCACTTACTATCTCTGCTGCCGATCGCACTTCTGCCGAAATTTAAAACACGTGAAAGTCTTGACCAATCAGCAGTTCCAAATTTTTGCTAATTTAATAGAATGCCTAACTGGATTCGTGAAATAATCATAAATATCTGTCAACCCCGATACTCCAATGGTTAATTCACTTGCTTCTGCGGAGTCAAATCGCATTATTGCTGCTATTGATATGGGTACTAACTCGTTTCACATGGTGGTGGCGCGCATCGATCCGAAATTGCCGGCGTTTACGATTATTGCTAGAGAAAAAGATACGGTTCGCTTGGGCGATTGCGAGGCTAAGACAGGGCGCTTGAAATCCGAGGTTATGGAAAGGGCGATCGCCACTCTGAGCCACTTTCAAGATATTGCTAAAACTTTTAATGCTGAACAAATTATCGCTGTTGCTACGAGTGCTGTTCGAGAAGCCCCTAACGGGCGGGATTTCCTCAAACAAGTTGCTGACGAATTAGACCTGAATGTGAGTTTAATTTCCGGTCAGGAAGAAGCGCGGAGAATTTATCTCGGCGTTCTTTCCGGTATGGAGTTTAACAATGAGTCGCAGGTGATTATTGATATTGGCGGCGGTTCTACTGAGTTGATTTTAGGAGACAGTTCTGAGTCTCGCTGTCTCACCAGTACAAAAATTGGTGCTGTGCGCTTAACAGGAGAATTTGTCAAAACCGACCCGATTAGCAGGGAGGAGTTTGCTTATTTGCAAGCTTATATTCGGATTTCGCTGGAAAGACCGATCGACGAATTACGCTCCCAATTCCATGATGGCGAACCTCTGCGCTTGATCGGCACTGCTGGAACCATCGAAACTCTGGCTGCAATTAACGCTCGCGAAAAGTTGGGAGCAGTCCCAAGTCCGCTAGCCGGATACCAGTTAAGTTTAAAAGATTTACGCGATTTAGTCAATCGCTTTCGCAAACTTTCTTATGCCGAAAGATTGGCAATTCCTGGAATGTCGGACAAGCGGGCCGAAATTATTCTGGCAGGCGCTTTGATTTTGCAGGAAGCTATGACACTATTAGGAATTGAATCGCTGACTGTTTGCGATCGCTCTTTACGAGAAGGCGTAATTGTTGACTGGATGCTGACCCACGGTTTAATTGAAAACCGCTTGCGCTATCAAGGTTCAATCCGCCAGCGCAGCATTCTGCATATGGCTGACAAATATCAAGTTAATATAGAACAAAGCGAAAGAACCGCAGCATTTGCGCTCAGTTTGTTCGACCAAACTCAAGGAATTCTGCACAATTGGGGCAGCGAAGAACGGGACTTGCTGTGGGCGGCTGCGATTCTGCACAATTGCGGTTTGTACGTCAGTCATTCGGCCCACCACAAGCATTCTTACTATTTAATTCGCAATGGTGAGTTATTAGGATACACGGAAACTGAAATTGAAGTAATTGCCAATTTAGCTCGCTATCACCGAAAAAATCCTCCGAAAAAAAAGCATGAAAATTTTTTAATTCTTCCCAAAAAATACAGAGAATTAGTTAGTAAACTGCATCCTTTTCTGCGGTTGGCTGTGGCTTTAGATAGGCGGCAAGTTGGGGCTATTGCTGATTTTAAATGCGAACACCGACCGGAAGTTCGAGAGTTTCATTTGCGGCTGCAACCGCTCAATTCCGGAGATGATTGCGCTTTGGAACTGTGGAGTTTGGATTATAAAAAGCCGTGTTTTGAAGATGAGTACAATCTCAAATTAGTGGCAACTTTGGAGCCTACTTGTGTTCCCGTTTAAATAGGAAGCAGAGCCTGGAAATGAGAAACTGTAAGGTGCGCGCTGCGCACCTTACCCGTAACCCCGGAACGAAGATCATCTAATCATCTAAAATATTAGGAGCGATCGCCAATTTCAGCATATAATAGAAAAATGTCAAATCCCTTACTTTCCCTCAACTACGAACCCGCCATCGAATCCCTCGGTGGCGACTATTTTGATGAAGTTCCTGCTGCCGATTTTCCGCAGCACATTCTCCGCTTCCGCAACGACCAATTATTGCCGACATTGGGTTTAGACCCCGCAGAAGTAACCGACCAACATTTCATTGAAGCATTCGGGAAATTTCACTGTATCCGTCCCTTTCTCGCACTCCGCTACCACGGCTATCAATTCAACGAATACAACCCGAATTTAGGCGACGGTAGAGGCTTTTTGTACGGCCAAGTTCGCGGCACCGACGGCAGACTTTACGATTTCGGCACTAAAGGTTCCGGCCGCACGCCTTACTCGCGGCACGCTGATGGTAGGCTAACTCTCAAAGGGGGAATTCGCGAAGTTTTAGCCGCCGAAGCTTTGAATCGGTTGGGAGTTCGGACATCTCGCTGTTTTAGTTTAGTTGAAACGGGTGAGTCTTTGTGGCGGGGGGACGAACCATCTCCGACGCGATCGTCCGTAATGGTGCGTTTCAGTCACTCTCACATCCGGTTTGGAACTTTTGAAAGATTGCACTATATCCGCCGCCCGGATTTAACTAAAAAACTTTTAGATTTTGTTATTGAATATTACTATCCTGAACTGCATTTAGAAGCAAGTAAGGCAGGTGTTTCGCCTGCTGAAAAATATGCGCTATTTTATGCAGATTTAGTCCAGAGAGTAGCCGAATTAGTCGCTCAGTGGATGGCAGCAGGATTTTGTCACGCCGTGCTGAATACTGATAATATGTCGATTACTGGAGAAAGTTTCGATTACGGGCCTTTCGCTTTTATCCCAACTTACAAGCCGGAATTTACAGCAGCTTATTTCGACCATTACGGTCTTTATTGTTACGGAAATCAACCGTTTATTTGCAAGGGCAATTTAGAGAAGCTTCAGGAACCGCTAGCAGCCGCGATTCCTCAAGCGGATATGGATGCTGCTTTGGCAAAGTTTGGCGAGTATTATAATGCAGCTTACCGGCAGTTGATGCTCAATAGATTGGGATTTGAGGATTTGCCAGAAGCTGAGGGAGATGAGTTGTTGAAGGTGACAATTAAAATGCTGGCGGAGTCTCAAGTAGGCTATCACGATTTCTTTTTTGAACTGCGAAGACAGTTCGATCGCACTTGGCGAGATGATGCCAGTCAAATTTTTGCTGAGGCGGAACCGGCGGACTTGATAGCACCTTGGCGGCAGTTTTATTATCACGTTTTGCAAAGTTTGTCGGCGGATGATCTGGACAAAATGGCGGACAGGTTGCGGAGGCACAACCCCGAACAATCCCTGTTGAGACCGACAATTGAGGCTGTTTGGGAACCCATAGCTATTGAGGATAATTGGGAACCGTTTTATGAATTGGTTAAACGACTTCAAGACCCAGAAAATTGATTGATAATAGCTGGAATTAATAGCGCGTAAGGGCTGGTTCACCTGCATTTTCTGTTGGTATTAAAGATTAGGGTGAACCAGCCCTTACGCCATCTGAGATTATAAAATATTGACCGATAAAAATATAACATCGAGAAATAATCACTAATGACTAATGACCGAAAGCATCCAGGATACAAGCCCCCGGATTCATTCCGAAAGCAGACTCAGGACGGAGAAATAAAAAACCTGTATCCGATGAAAATTGCCCCCCGAATTTATCCGTGGGGTCAGTCGATTTTAGATTTTAGATTTTAGATTTTAGATTTACCTCACAGATAAATCTGGGCTCTTGAACTAGGGTCTAAAATTTTTATCTTTCCACGACAGGAGTACGTGGCACGGTATCCGTTTTGGGCTGGGTCAATGCTTCAATTCTTTAATCTAAAATCTAAAATCTAAAATCTAAAATCGATTGACTACTTGAGCTTTTCTATCTCAAATTGTGCATCTTTATAACCGCCAGTAAGTCCTTGATCGAGAAACATTTTGCCGGCTTTTTCTAAATCGCTAATTGCTCCTGCTTTGTCTCCCAAGGAGCGGCGAACCATGCCTCTACCGTAGTAAGCAGCAGCATAATTCGGACTGATCCGAATAGCTTGGACGTAATCGGCGATCGCACTGTTGTAATTATTTAACTGCTGGTAAATCTTAGCCCGATTTGCGTAAGCTTCAGCATTGTTGGGATTGAACCCGATTGCTGCTGTAAAATCAGCGATCGCCCCCTGCGCGTCACCCCCGGCGCTGCGAGCTAAACCGCGATTGTTAAAAGCATTAAAATCATTCGGATTCACTTTCAGCGCTTGAGTGCAATCGGCAATTGCTTTCGGATAATCCTTCAAATTTAAATAAGCAATGCAGCGATTGTTGTAAGGAACCCCATCCTCATCGCTCAGCGAAATTGCCTGAGTGCAATCGTCAATTGCCGCTTGATGCGCTCCCAAATTCAACTGGGTGCTGCAACGATTAGCGTAAGCATCTCCACTCTTGGGATCGATCGCAATTACCTGAGAATAATCCGCCAAAGCTCCCTGATAATCTCCTAGGTGAAAGCGAGCTCTCCCCCGACTGTAGAAAGCATCAACATTCTTAGCATCAAGTTTAATTGCCTCAGTATAATCTCCAATCCCCCCCTGCAAATCGCCGCTACCAGCACGAGCCAACCCCCGCGAATGATAAGCTTTAACAAGGTTCGGCTGCAACCGAATTACTTCGGTAAAATCCTGAATAGCCATCTTGTAATCTTGCAGTTCTAAATAAGCAACTCCTCTTTCATAATATGTATCAGCATCCTTGGGCTGGAGATTCAAAACCTGAGTGTAATCCTCAATCGCCCCGCGCTTGTCGTTAAAATCGTGACGGGCTAGCCCCCGGTTAAAATAAGCCTGAACATATTTAGGATTGAGAGCGATCGCCTGAGAATAATCGGCAATTGCTTCTTGATACTGTTTTAAATCATAATTAGCATTGCCCCGGCGATAAAAACTCTCAGGATTGTTAGGATTTAATTGAATTGACTTATTAAAATCTTGCAAAGCTCCCGCAGCATCTTGATTGCGAGACTTTTCCACTCCCTGGTCGTAATATTCCTTAGCTTTAAGCGGATTCGGTCGGCTCAAATAACTAAACAGAAATACCAGAATTATTGCTGCCCCTAAAACAGCCAAAATCAGCCACCAAAACCGAGTTTTTAAACGTGACGAAAAACTCTCAGAAGACAGTAAGCTGGGAGAAATACTTTTCTTTTGAGCCTTATTACCCGGCTCTTGGCGGTGCCTCAACTTGCTGATATCTGCCAAAACTTCCTCAGCAGATTGATAGCGTTTACCAAACTGGTGACAGACCATTTTGTCAATTATATTAGCTAATCCCACAGAACATTGAGATCGGTTTCGCCAAACAATTTCCCCCGTATGAGAAGGACTCGGATCTTGCAATTTTGGCAAATCCGTACCGGGCAAACCCGTGATAGCTTGGACTGCCATCATCCCGACTGCATAGAGGTCGCTGCTAAATTGCGGGTTGCCTTGAAATTGTTCGATCGGCATATAAGCCGGAGTTCCAGTAGCAATGGTGCGCGGAAATTCTGTATCGTACTCGCTGACGTGACTCGCAACTTCTTTAACCGAGCCGAAGTCAATTAAAACTAATTTGCCGTCTGGTTTGCGGCGGATTAAGTTGGAGGGATTAACATCGCGGTGAATCACTCCCTGAGAGTGTACGAAGGCGAGAAGTTGTAACACTTCTTCCAACAGATCCAGCACTTTGTCTTCCCGCCAAGGTTGACCGGCCACAATTTCCCTATTTAGGGCGTGTCCGGGCACAAACTCTTCGACGAGGTAGAATTGATTTCCTTCTTCAAAATAAGCGAGTAAAAATGGAACTTGATCGTGTTTTCCCAGCTTTTCTAATATTTCTGCTTCTTGTTTAAATAAGCGGTAAGCTGTTTTGAGAACTGTGGAAGTGTTGCTGGGAGGACGAAGTTGTTTGACTACACATTGAGGGTGGCCCGGCCGGCGAGTATCGACAGCTAAATAAGTTTGTCCAAAAGCTCCTGAACTGAGAATTTGCACTACGCGATAACGCCTGTCTAAAAGTTGACCAACCATGTTCATATCGGGAATTGGGAATTGGTAACGGGGAGTTGGTAATTGGGAATTGGTAACGGGGAATTGGTAACGGGGAGTTGGTAATTGGGAATTGGTAGTTTGGCCTTCTTCCTCCTTCCTCCTTCCTTCTTCCTTCTTCCTTCTTCCTTCTTCCTTTTTTTTTAACATCTAACTGACGACTAATAGCTTATTTAGGATCGTTGATTTGTGCTTGTGCCTTTTGGAAACCATCCGCTCTTCCTTGTTCTAGAAACAGCGTTGCAGCTTTCTGAAAATCCTCGATCGCCCCAGCACGGTCTTTGAGTTGGCGGCGGACGAGGCCTCGGCTGTAAAAAGCGGTAGCATTGTTGGGGTTGAGCCGCAGCGAGTGAGCGAAATCCTCAACCGCTAAAGGGTAATTTTTTAGTTCTGAGTAAATAGTACCGCGATTGCTGTAAGCTACGGCATCGCTGGGATTGAGTCGAATTGCTTGAGTAAAATCTTCCACAGCGCCCTGCTTGTCTCCCGAAGCCAATCGAGCTAATCCTCGATTGCTGTATGCTTTGGGATTGTTGCCGTTGAGTCCGATCGTCAAACTGCAATCTTCGCTGGCCTTTTGAAATTGTTTTAAATTCAGATAAGCAATGCAGCGGTTGTTGTAAGCTGCTTCATCTTTGGGAGCGAGGCTAATTGCTCGGGTGCAATCTGCAATCGCTTTGTCGTAGGTTGCCAAATTTAAGTAAGCGCTGCACCGATTGGTATAAGCATCAGCGAGATCTGGTTCCAATTCGATCGCCTTACTGTAATCTTCCATCGCTCCTTGATAATCTGCCAGATTAAATCTCGATCGACCGCGACTGTAGTAAACGCCAGCTTGGTTGGGGCTAATTTGAATCGCTTGAGTAAAATCTGCCATTGCCCCTGTTTTGTCGCCCGCTGCCGATCTAGCTAAACCGCGATTGCTGTAAGCTGTAGCATCGTTGGGACTGAGGCGAATTGCTTGAGTGTAGTCTTCTATTGCCGTGCGGTAGTCGCCCAAATCGTAGTAAGCTAAACCCCGCTGAGAGTATGCCTCACCGTCGCTGGGATTGAGTCGCACTACTTGGGTGAAATCTTCCACGGCCCCCCGCTTGTCCCCGATGTCGAGGCGGGCCATACCTCGATTGTAGAGAGCTTTGGTGTGGCTGGGATTGACTTTGATTGCTTGCGTGTAAT
Source organism: Microcoleus sp. F4-D5 (assembly GCF_036704885.1). Lineage (NCBI taxonomy): Bacteria > Bacillati > Cyanobacteriota > Cyanophyceae > Oscillatoriales > Microcoleaceae > Microcoleus > Microcoleus sp. F4-D5. The sequence goes on from NZ_JAUBSX010000062.1 coordinate 15,493, forward strand.
CCTGTATTGCTTGCTCGGTTGCGCCCATGTCGTAGCGAGCGTTTGCCCGCTTGTAGTAAGTTTCGGCATCGCTGGCATTTAGGGCGATCGCTTGAGTATAATCGGCGATCGCGCCTGTTTTGTCGCCTTGCTGCGCCTTGGCCATGCCGCGGGCTAACAATTCTTTTGCCCTCGCCGGACTTTGACTCTGCCAAAAGGAAAGTATGATACCAGTCAAGATTAAAGCTGCAACAGCGGCAGCCAAAAGCAGCAGTTTGGTTTGGCTTTGTCTTCGCGGTTGACTCATAGCGTCCGTGATGATTGTGGCTGGCGGCGGCTCAACCTCCAATTTTACGGCGATTTGTTTGAGGTCTGCTAAAACTTCGGCGGCCTCCTGATAGCGTTCCTCGCAGTTAGGGCGCACCATTCGATCGATAATATCTGCTAGGGCTGCCGAACAAGTCGCCCGGTTTCGCCAGGGAATTTCGTTTTTGTTGTTTTTTAAGGCACTCAGTTGGTTGGGTGAGAGTCCCGTGACGGCAAGCTGGGCGATCGTACCTAGAGCGTAAATGTCGCTATTGTAACGGGGGTTGCCGATCGATTGCTCGACTGGCACGTATAACTCTTGGGACGCCAAATCCTGTTTTTTTGCTAAAGGCCCTTTAAAAGAATTGGGGGAGGTTTGCGCCAACAAATGACAATTAGCGAGTTCCAGGTTAATTTCTTTTTCCAAGCTAAAGTCTACCAACACAAATTTGCCGTCTGACTCGCGCCGTACCGCTTTGTCTGGTTGAATTCTGCGGTGAATGAAACCATTCGCGTGTACGAACACCAAAATTTCTAATATTTCTGATAGCAGACCAATTACTTTGTCTTCATCCCAAGGTTGACCCGGTATTAGTTCTTGACTTAAAGGTGAGCCGGCAATAAATTCTTCTATTAAGTATAAACTTTGATTTTCCTCAAAATACGCCAATAACTCGGGAATTTTGTCGTGTTTTCCCAATTTTTCAATTATTTCTGCGTTTCTTTGAAATATAACTTTTACTAATTCAGGAGTTTGCGAACTTGTGCCGGGTAGCTGCATTTCTCTAACCGTGCATTGCGGATACCCGGGACGGTGAGTATCTGCAGCTAGATAAGTTTTTCCCACCTCACTTGAGTCTGTGACTTTAATGATGCGGTAACGTCTGTCTAGAAGTTGACCAATCATGCGAGAGCCCTCTACCCTGTTAATGTTCCATTATCGCATGAAATCACGATAGGCCAAATATTTGGCTGAGTAATTTAAGTTCGATCGGGCCGTGACTCCCACCCAAAAACGGATAGTTGCTTTCCGACAGGAGTCGTTAGCCTCCGAAAGTTTTAGACCCGAGTTGAAGATCCCCGATTCAATGCGAGAGTCAATCTCAAATCTCAAATCTCAAATCTCAAATCGACTGACTGGCCAAACGGGCGATCGGATTGCCTGTGTAAGTCAAGCGCGCCGGCGCTCTTCTAATATCTTACAAAAAAATCGCTTAAATTGTTTATTCTGTCAATAAGAAATGTATAATTTAACAAGCACGCCGGAGGTCAGTCAAATGAACGTACAACTGGTTAAATCCCTAATTAAAGTTATCTTACCTATCGCCGCCGACGAGCAATTAGCGAGCCTGGGAAAAATATTACCAACTCTCCCCTACCATTTGACTCAGGAACTCGTGCAGCTTGCCCAAAAGGGCGGCTATTTTAATTTTTTGAATGACAAACCAGAGATTTATACTCTCGAAAACCCAGAAGCAATTACGTGATACTCAAAAACAGGAGATTGAGAGAACTTTTCAATGTGCGAACAATAAAAATGTCTGAATCATTAACCAAAGGAGGAACGATCGCAGCGATCGCCACTGCCATAGTTCCCCAACAAGGCAGCGTCGGCATTGTGCGAGTTTCCGGTTCCGCAGCCTTAAAAATTGCCGAAACTCTGTTTCGCGCCCCAGGACGGCAAATTTGGGAGTCTCACCGCATTCTTTACGGGCACATCCGCCACCCTAAAACTCAAGAATTAGTAGATGAAGCTTTGCTGCTAATTATGAAAGCACCGCGTTCTTTTACTCGCGAAGATGTGGTGGAATTTCACTGTCACGGCGGTATTATTGCCGTGCAGCAAGTCTTGCAGTTGTGTTTGGAAAACGGGGCGAGATTGGCCGGGCCGGGAGAGTTTTCGCTGCGGGCTTTTTTGAACGGAAGGCTCGATTTAACTCAAGCTGAAAGTATTGCTGATTTGGTGGGAGCAAAATCGCCCGCTGCTGCACAAAGTGCTTTGGCCCTTATGCAGGGAAAATTAGCTGCACCGATCCGCAAATTGAGAACAACTTGTTTGGACGTGCTGGCAGAAATTGAGGCGAGAATTGATTTTGAGGAAGATTTGCCGCCTTTAGATGAAGCTAACACTTCTTGGCAAATAAATCATGTTTTGGAGGAATTGTCAACAATTTTGGCGACGGCAGATCGCGGAGAATTGTTGAGAACTGGTTTAAAAGTAGCGATTGTCGGGCGGCCGAATGTGGGAAAATCGAGTTTGTTGAATGCGTGGAGTAAGAGCGATCGGGCGATCGTCACGGATTTGCCCGGTACGACGCGGGACGTGGTAGAATCGCAGCTAGTTGTGGGCGGCATTCCGGTGCAGGTGCTCGATACTGCAGGCATTCGAGAAACCGAAGACAAGGTAGAAAAAATTGGCGTTGAGCGATCGCGCGCCGCAGCAAAACAAGCCGATTTAGTGCTGTTGACAATTGACGCGGCATCTGGTTGGACGGAAGGCGATTCGGAAATTTACGAACAAGTAAAGCACCGCCAGCTAATTGTAATTATCAACAAAATTGACCTAGTAACAACAATTCCAGATTTACCTTTTTCCGCTGAAATTCACCGCACAGTTACCGCAGCCGCCGCCCTCGATCGAGGCATAGAAGAGTTAGAAACAGCCATTTTAGATGCCGTCAGCAGGGGAAATTTGCAAGCAGCAAACTCAGACTTAGCAATCAACCAGCGGCAAGCAGCAGCCTTAACCAAAGCTAAAATTTCTCTAGAACAATGCACGGATACTATTAGCAACAAATTGCCTTTAGATTTCTGGACAATTGATTTGCGCGGTGCAATTCAAGCATTGGGGGAAGTTACGGGCGAAGAAGTGACCGAATCAGTGCTCGACAGGATATTTAGCAGATTTTGCATTGGCAAATAGTAATGGTCAAAGATTATTTATCTTTAACTGCCAAGCAGATATTATAATTATGTGTTAAACCTGAAACAGCAAACAGATAACAGCAGTGCCATTACCTATCTACCACATCACCCCCCTTGACAATCTAGAATCTATTATTTCGGAAGGTGGATTGTTAGCTTACAACGTTATGCTTGAGACAGGAACTAACTACACTAATATCGCCTACGAAAATATCCAAGATCGTCGCGCTAGAATCCGCGTTCCCTGCAGTGCAGGTGGCGTACTGCACGATTATGTTCCCTTTTATTTTGCACCGCGATCTCCGATGTTATACACCATTAATCAGGGCAATGTACCAAAATATACTCAAGGTCAAGCAGCAGTTATTCACCTAGTTTCTGATGTATTTGAGATAGACATTAGGGGTTTAGATTTTGTTTTTACTGACGGTCATGCAGTCATGGGATTCACCGATTTTTTTGATGACCTCGACTATCTAGGTGCGATCGACTGGGATGTTATGGACTCTCGTTATTGGTTTGATACAAATGAAGACAACGACCGAAAACGCAGGCGTCAAGCCGAGTTTTTAGTTAGAAACTTTTTGCCTTGGGAGTTAATCACAGAAATCGGCGTAATCGATTATACAATTCAATCACAAGTAGAAAATATTTTACAAAATTTTACAGCTCAAACCCCCGTAAGAGTGCATAAAGATTGGTATTATTGAAATAAATAGTAGGAAATAAAAGTGATTGAAATCAAGGAAGGCAACCTTTTAGAAGCAAATGCAGAAGCCTTAGTGAACACAGTTAATTGTGTGGGAATTATGGGCAAAGGAATTGCCTTGCAGTTCAAGCAGGCTTATCCAGAAAACTTCCGCCAATATGAAAAGGCTTGTCGCGCCGGTGAAGTGCAGCCGGGCCGAATGTTTGTAGTATCTTCGGGCAATCTATTTAATCCCCGATACATTATTAATTTTCCGACTAAACGTCACTGGAGAGGAAAATCAAAAATCGAAGATATTCAAACTGGACTAAAAGCTTTGATTCAGGAAGTAAAGCTTTTAGGCATCACTTCTATTGCGGTTCCTCCGCTGGGTTGCGGGAACGGCGGCTTGTCTTGGAAGACGGTAAAACCTCTCATTGAATCGGCGTTTTTGGAACTGCCTAACGTGCAAGTTTTGCTGTTTGAACCGCAGGGTACTCCTGAAGCTGATACGATGCAGGTTGCTACCGAAAAACCAAAAATGACTCGCGCTCGTGCCTTGTTTGTTCGCTTGCTGCAACTGTATGGAATTCCAGGTTATCGGCTGACAATGCTCGAAATTCAAAAGCTAGCTTACTTCCTTCAAATTGCAGGAGAACCGCTCAGATTACAGTATGTTAAAGAAAAGTACGGCCCCTACGCAAATAATCTCAATCATGTTTTGCAGAAGCTGGAAGGGCATTTTATTCGAGGTTATGGAGACAGGAGTAGAGAGGCACAAATCTATGTGTTGTCTGACGGTGAAATAGCGGCGCGGAAATTTTTAGAAAATGCTCCCGATGCTATTGAGCGACTAGAGCGTGTTAGCAACTTAATCAACGGTTTTGAAACTCCTTACGGAATGGAACTGCTGGCAACTGTTCACTGGGTTGTTCGGGAAAATAGGGAAGCAGCAGAGGATTCCGAAAGAGCGATCGAACTTGTACGCGAATGGAACATTCGCAAGAGCGAACTATTTAAGCCTCAACATATTCGCAAAGCGTGGCAGCGGCTTCGCGACCAGAGTTGGTTTTTTTAGGATACCTTCTGCCTTCTTACTAATGCTGACTGATGAGTCATTCTTACGATCGAGGTCTTCCAAGAGTTGTAATATAAAGCACAGCTTCACTCGCAGGAATACCGAGAACCTCATTGACGCGATCGTCAAAAAAGCCCGCAATACCGCTGACACCCAAACGCAGTTGAATAGCTGCTAAATTCAACCGCTGGCCCAAATGACCCGCGTCCATGTGCAAATAGCGGTAAACTCGATCGCCGTATTTTCCCACCGCCCTGTTCAAATCCGCCGTGTGAAACAACAGCGCCGCCGCATCTCTGCCCAAGTCTTGCCCCAAACACAAATAATGCAACTCCCTGCGGAAATTTTTAAACCGAATTTGCCGCAATTCTTGAGCTTTCGGAGCGTAATAATAACAGCCTTCTTCTAACCCATTCACTCCCGAAACAGCAATAAAAGTTTCGATCAAACTCAGATCGAAATAGTCGGGATAAGCGTCTAATCCTTGGTCGATATAGTGCTGTGGCTGGTAAGTAAAATCGAGCAGGGCCAGCAGTTCGCCCAAACTCAAAGAAGCACCTGTATAAGCACGGGTAGAACGCCTTTTGAGCATCGTGTTTCCTAAATCTTCCAGGTTCACTCCCCAAGGAATCGAAGGAGTGACAGTAGAAACTTTAGTACAAAAGGGAAAGTTGTATTTATCGTCTAATTCCCCTTCACTTTCATCAAATTTCCAGCCATCCGATCCGGTGGTATCTGATTCTAACTCTGTGGCTTTGTGGAGGTATGCCAACAGTTGACCTTCGGAAAGTTGCGGGTAATCTGTGGTGGTTTTTCCGGGCAAAGCTGTTTTGAACTTTGGCAAGTTTTGGTCGATATCTAGCAAGTCGGCTAAAGCCACTAAACAGATCGCTCCTTCTTGCTCCGAGTCGATGTATAATAATTGATTGAGAGCTTCGTCGGCGAATCCTCCAATCAGGTGAGGTCGGTAATCGTTGATGGCGCAAGCTAACTCGATATTGCTCAATAAATGGCCGGTGTCTAGAAAAATTCGCCGATAAGCTCGGTCTTCATAACGCCAAGAAGAACGGAAAAAAACTGTCGTAATGGCGATCGCCAATTGGGTATTTTCTAGCGCTGGCGACTGGAAACAAGCTGCTTGCAAGGCCTGCCAAACTTGACTGTCCCAAAAATGAACAAGCGAATGAGTTCTGCACTGATAGTTGTAAAGTCCAGCAGGCAACTGCCCAGTGCCGCGGGATATTAAATAAACCTCTGCTGGGTACAGCCCGCCCGCCGACGGTGCCGATCGCAAATACAGGTAGCTGTCGTCTAGCGTCTGCACTTTCGCCGTCAACCCGTAGCTGCACAGCAACAAGCTGGACAATCGCTGCCACCAACGGTCATCTGCAGTGGCCTCGGACTCCTCCGAGAGGTCTTTTAGATAAGGCTTGAGGTCAAAACACGCTCCAATTTTATATTCTTTGAAAGGCACAGGTTGCTCTGTCCAATCTAGCCGTTTGCTTTTGGCAGCAATGGTTTCAGGGTCGTATTTTGTCCGTTCGTGGTAGTGCTGAGCAAAGGAGAGAGGAAGTTCTGGCATATTTCAATAGAGGATTGGCTTTGGTTTGTTTATCGATCTTGACATCACTGACCGGTTACTGGTGGAGCAAGGCAGAAATTTACAAATATAAAAAAAATCTTAGAAAAAATGCGACCTTTGTTACATAAGCTTAACATAAGAAAAGACCTAGGTATAAATACGCAGAATATAAACCATTAATGATCGTTATGGATTGACTGCAGTAGCTGTTGTCATGAAGGGGTGAAAATGCAAAAGCTAAGCGCTGAGGAATTGCTCGCTCAGTATGCTGAGGGCAAGCGAAACTTTAACGCCGTTGACTTAAGTGAAGATAACTTATTTCAAGCAGATTTGCCAGAAATAAATCTTTCTGATAGTGTTCTGAGGCGAGCTTATTTGCCCTACGGAAATCTGACTCAAGCCAATCTTTATCAAACTGAGTTGCAAGATGCTGAACTGGGCGACATTAAACTTTATCAAGCCAATTTGTCCCAAGCAAATTTATCAAGAGCAAATTTATCAAGAGCGAATTTGCGCCACGCGAATTTACAAGGTGCAAATTTGCAAAAAGCCAATTTGCAAGGTGCGGATTTATACAATGCAGATTTGACGAATGCCGATTTGAGATATGCGGATTTGAGCCGAGCTAATTTGGAAAAAGCAAAGTTAACTAAAGCTAAATTAGCGGGCTGCAACTTATTTCGCTCTCGCTTGGTCGATCTGTCGGAAGCTGAGTGCGATCGCACTACTATCGGGCCCGAAGGATATTGATGATTCTCAGCCCTTAGTCTAGCACGATCGGCTTAATTAGTCGCAAAGCGTAGCTATCCCGTAGGGAATAGCCCTTTTTAAAATTTCTTAACATTTCTCGACACGGGAGAAAACGTGAGTTACAGTCGTAGAGAACTTATCGCTCCGCAACATTGACAATAAATAACACATATTTCCAGCGGAAAACAGGCTAAAATTCATGAATTCTCCCGACAAAAAAGCCAGAGAACTCCGGCACAAAGAACAAGAACTGCGGAAGCGAGAACAAGAAATTCGGCTCCGCGAACTAGAAGCCGAAATCGACCGTTCCGTGCCAGAATATCTAACGAGCAAGTACCAAGAACCAGACAGCCAAGTTAACGGCAAACTCAAACAGTGGCGCAGAAAAATTATAGCAGCAGCTCAATTTACAGGCATTGTCATTGCTGTTATCGTTGCCGTTCGCATAGCATCTTGGCTGGCAGCAGCACTGATAGTTGGAGGCATTGCTTGGATCGCTTACAAAATGTTTATTGAAGAAGACAGAAGAAGTTGAAAAGCCCAAGCCGGAACATATCAGGAAACACCCATGAACCTTAAAGTCGAAACTAGCAACTTTCTCAACGATTTAGAGCGAGTAGCCGCCGTCCGCCGAGAAATTGCCACTCGCCTCAGCAACATCGCGACAGCAATCAACCAATCAGAATTAGCAGCAGCGGAAGCATCAGGAAAACTAGGTTTAGAAACCGACAGCGCCGACATCAATATCGCCAGCAAAAACTTACGTCAAGGAGTCTTTCGGCTGCTAGTTTTAGGCGACATGAAACGCGGCAAAAGCACTTTTCTCAATGCCTTAATCGGCGAAAACTTACTGCCCAGCGATGTAAATCCCTGTACAGCTTTGCTGACGATTTTGCGCTACGGTTCCGAAAAAAAAGTTACCGTTTATTTCAATGACGGCAAAAGCCCCAAACAGCTCGATTTTAAAAGTTTTAAACAGAACTACACAATTGACCCCGCTGAGGCAAAACGCCTAGAAGCAGAAAAGAAACCAGCATTTCCCGATATCGACTGCGCCGTAGTAGAATATCCCTTACCTTTGCTGGAAAAAGGCATAGAAATAGTAGACAGTCCCGGACTGAACGATACAGAAGCCCGGAATGAATTATCTCTCGGTTACATCAACAACTGCCACGCTATTTTGTTCGTACTCAGGGCTACTCAGCCTTGCACGATGGGTGAAAGACGCTATCTAGAAAATTACATCAAAAATCGCGGTTTGAGCATTTTCTTTCTGATTAATGCTTGGGATCAGGTGCGGGAAAGTTTGATCGATCCGGACGATCCTGAAGAATTAGCAGAAGCAGAAGGGAAACTGCGGCGGGTTTTTCAAGCTAATTTAGCTGAATATTGTTTAACAGAAGGACACGATATTTACGACGAGCGAGTGTTTGCAATTAGCTCAATTAAGGCGCTCAGGTTGCGGATCAAAAATCCGGATGCGGATTTGGCAGGAACTGGTTTTCCCGAGTTTTTGGCGGCACTGAATACGTTTTTGACGCAGGAAAGGGCGATTTCAGAATTGCGTCCGGCGAGGACTTTGGCGCGTCAAATTTCTGCTCGCGTCCGCGAAGCTGTTGGGCGCAGATTACCATTACTCGATCGCGATGTCAATGAGTTGAAAGAAAAGATTAATTCAGTTGAGCCGGAGTTTAAAAAGCTGACTCAGATTCGCGATGAATTTCAACAAGAAATTAGCGAAGTTAGAGATAGTAAATCGCGGGCGATCGCAGATTCTTTCCGCACCTACGTTCTGAAATTAGAAAATACCTTTGAAACAGACTTTTTGCGGTATCAACCGGAACTGAGATTTCTGGATTTCTTCAGCCAAGGCAAGCGAGAAGCTTTTGAAGCATCGCTCAGACAAGCATTAGAACAGTACATCAACGACAAACTAGCAGCTTGGACTCTCACGGCAGAACAACAGATGAATTCAGCATTTTCGCAGCTATCGCAAAGTGCGGCAAATTACGGAGCATCTTACACGAAAGTGACTGAAAAAATTACCGAAAAACTGACCGGACAAAAGATACCAGCAGCAGTCAGCAACTCGAAGGAAGATAACTCGCCAGCTTGGGCCAAATGGGCAATGGGATTGTTTTCGTTAACCAACGGAAATCTGGCAGGCGTAGCAATGGCAGGAGCGGGTTTTGATTGGAAAAATATCCTGCTGAATTTAATCGCTGTATTAAGCGTCAGTACGATTTTTGCTAGTGTTACGGGGATTGTTTTGGGGCCGCTGTACTTGGCTTTGTTGGGGATGGGTGTTGGGGTTTTGCAAGCAGACGGAGCTCGCAAAGAGTTGGTGAAAGCGGCGAAAAAAGAGCTAGTAAAATATCTGCCGCAGGTGGCTCAAGAGCAGTGGCAGCCGATTCACGATGCTGTGAAGGAGTGTTTTGATGTTTACGGGCGAGAAGTGGGCGATCGCATGAATGCTGATATTAATTCTCGGAAAGCAGAATTAGATAATTTGCTGGAACAAAAGGAATCTCGCGAGATTAATTGTCAGGCTGAATCTGAGCGTTTGAACAAATTGGATGCTGATGTTTCTGCCGAGTCGCAGAGTATTGAATCGCTATACCAAGGTTTCCTAGCCTCCGCTAACTGAAATAAAACAACAATATGCAGCAACCCGAAATTTATCAAAACCTGACCGACAATCTCAAATCAGCACTCGGTATTCTCGAACTGGATAAAAACTCCCAACTGTATCTCGATACCACCTCAATTTGCGACTATCTCGCCAAACCCACTTTTCAAATTGCTGTCTTTGGCCCGTTTAATTACGGCAAGTCAACTTTGCTCAATGCAATGCTGGGAAATCGTGCTTTGCCGATCGACCTTGTGCCCACTACAGGTGCTGCCATTTATGTCAACTACGGTGAGGAATTGCACGCAAAAATTACCCTGAAAGACGGCACGGAAATTAGCGAACCGGGGACTGATGTGTTGAAACGCTACGCCATCCTTGACGACGCGAGACAAATGCGGGATGATGTGGCCGCCGTGAATGTTTACTGTCCCCATCCATTCCTGCAAACCGGTGTGGAATTGCTGGATTTGCCGGGAACCAACGATCGCGAAGAACAGGATAATTTGGTTCGGGATAAATTGCTAACGGCTGATTTGGTTGTGCAGGTTTTAGATGCTCGCAAATTGATGACTTTAGGGGAACGCGAGAACTTGAGAGATTGGTTGAGCGATCGCCACATCAACACTGTAGTCTTTGTTGCCAATTTTCTCAATCTACTCGAACCAGACGAGCAAAAACAAGTTTACAATCGGTTGTTGTTTGTTGCCGAAAGTTTTCGCTCTAATCTACCGAACAATATCAGCAATATCTACCGCGTCGATGCTTTGCCGGCTTTGAGGGCGAGGCTGAAAGGAGATGTGGCGGCCGCCCAAACTACAGGAATTGCCGCGTTTGAATCGGCTTTGCAAAGTATTGTGGCAGCTCAACAGGAACAACTAGCAGTTAAGTTGCCAAGAATTGAAGCTATAGCTACTAAAATTTGCCAATCTCTCCGAGCGAAAGCTGAAACTGTCACCGCAGAAATAGCCGCAGCTCAAAAAAAGCACAAAGACAAAATTGAAATTAAACAAAAAGCTGAAAAACTGATATCAAAAGGCTTTCAAGCCAGCGTTTCCGACTTCGAGATTTGGCTTTACCAGCCCGCACTTTTGCAGCGGTATCAATCGGAAATGGCGCTGTCGCTTCAGGAAGGAAGTTTTGATGCGTGGAAGCTAAAATTTCAGCGAGAGGTCTTACATCAGCAGCAAACCATCGCAGAATGGGTAAATAAAGCTTGCGAATTCTTTGAGAAAGAACAGCCGATCGCACTTTTGATTTCGTTTCCTCCATCCCCGCAAGTCAGTTTACCGGAACCTCCGCCACCTCCAGCTCAAAAGTCGATCGACAGCGAAGTGGCTCCAGTGGCGATCGCCACCGGCTTAGGTTGGCTGTTGGGCGGGCCTGTGGGAGCTGCAGTAGTCGGCGGTGCTAGCTATATTTTGAATAAAAGAACTGGGAATGAAAAGCCGCCTGAATCGTCAGAAGCTTATCTAAATCAAGTAACGCAAATTTGCAGCGAGGCTGCTAAAAACTATCTCGCTCGCTTCAGTACCGATACTTTTTCCATGCTGCAACACTACAAGGAAATCGCCGGAAAAGTTATCTGTTTTGACAGCAAAGAGCCGCTACAGACCAATATTCAGCAATATCAGATACAGTTAATCAATAATTTGTTAGAAAATATCGAATCATCCCTTCAAATGACCAAATCTGTAATTAACGGCAAATGATCAGAACCGAATTTGCGGCTAGTATTAATTTTCAAAACACCCATTTTTTTGCTGAGTAGAAGGTGCGCGAGGGGAATATAAACCAGCGGCATAAACGTCGGCAAAGTTTGTTTTAAACACTTTGCATTAGGGCTTTTGTATTCGCGAACACAAGCCGAATTAGCAGTGAGTTATTCCTTTAGACAGTTCCATAACTCCAGCACCTCCGACCAAGGCTAGAGACAAGATGGCTTCTAGCTCTTTAGGATTATTTCTGTGACCTACTTTGAGAGAGGCTTTTTGCATCTGTTCCTCTAATACTGTGAGTAAGTCCTACTTATTTCTTAAAGGAGACATTTATGGGTATCACCAGACGCGATTTGTTAAAAGTAACTTCTGCTTCGGGTTTTGTTGCAGCAGGGCTGGCTGCTTCGGAAGGGTTTTTCAAACCTTTGTTAGCTCAAGATGAACCGACCCAAGTATATGCTGAAAGTGCAGTTGCCCAAGGTCAAACTCAAAGCGGCGAGATGAGTTACAGGACGCTGGGACGGACGGGAGAGCGAGTGTCTGCGATCGGCTTAGGGGGACATCATATCGGACGCATTCGAGAGGAGCAAGAAAGTATTAAGCTCATCCGCAGTGCGATCGATCGCGGCATCAATTTTATGGACAACTCCTGGGATTATCACAACGGGCGCAGCCACCGATGGATGGGACAAGCGCTGAAGGATGGCTATCGGCAAAAGGTCTTCCTGATGACAAAGATTGACGGTCGCACCAAAACCGCTGCCATGATGCAGATTGATGAGTCACTGAAGGCGTTGCAGACCGATCGCATCGACCTGATGCAGCATCACGAAATTATTCGGATGGAAGACCCCGATCGCATCTTTGCCCCCGGTGGGGCAATGGAGGCTGTGGTGGAAGCGCAGAAAGCGGGCAAGATTCGCTACATCGGGTTTACAGGACACAAAGACCCTTTGGTTCACCTGCGAGTGCTGGAAATTGCCGCTCAAAACAATTTCCGTTTCGACGCGGTACAGATGCCGCTGAACGTGATGGATGCTCATTTTAGAAGTTTTGAGCAACAAGTTCTTCCCGTGTTGGTAAAGAACCAAATCGGTGTGTTGGGGATGAAATCGATGGGCGACCCCTACGTGCTTAGAAGTAATACTGTCACCCCGATCGAATGTCTCCACTATGCGATGAATCTGCCTACTTCTGTTGTGATTACTGGCATTGATAGTACGCAACTCCTCGATCAAGCGTTTGAGGCCGCTCGCACGTTTAAGCCGATGGATCGAGAACAAGTTGCCGCGATGCTGACTCGCACACGCGCAGCGGCGGCAAAAGGGCAATACGAACTGTATAAAACTACCAACCAATTTGACAGTACCGCAATGAACCCATCCTGGCTAGGATAATTTGTTAGAAAATATCGCATCCTGCCTTCAAATGACCAAATCTGTAATTAACGGCAAATGATCCGAACCGACATTTCGGCCAGTACGAATCTTCAACACACCAATTTCTTTGCTGACTAGAAAGTGATCGATCGGAATATAAGCCAGCGGCATAAAAGTCGGCCAAGTTGGTAAAATGCCAAAGCCCGATCGCGCATTTCGCAGGTTTCCGGTTTTTACCATATTTTTGTAGAATGGCGACCACATTGTGGTATTTAAATCCCCAACCACAATCAGCGGATTTTTTACTTGGGCTGCATACTCGCCGATGGCTGCTAGCTGTTTATTGCGATTTATAAAACTCTGCTGTTTGATCGGCACAGTCGGATGAGCCAGAATCAGAGAAATGATTTTACCTTGAAATTTAACATCCACCGACAAACTTTTTCTTTGATTTGAAAAGGCTTTAACCGAAGAATTTTCTAAAGGCAGCTTGCTGTATATTGCACTGCCAAATCTCTCAGATTCTTGCTGGGTAGAAGAGTAAGGAAAAATCTCGCTTAAAACCGATAACTGTTTGGCCCAAGATGAGTTGACTTCTACAAAAACCGCGATATCAGGTTGTTCTGCTTTAACCAGCGATATCACCTCAGAATATCGCCGATTACTCCTTAAAACATTTGAATGCAAAATCCGCAAATTGTGTGCGGGAGTTGCTCCTGCCAATGCTGGCGCTGGAAAATACCAAGGAACAATTTCCGCCAAATTAATAATAATGCAAAATGCGCTCACCAGGAACCATCTTTTTTTTGAGCGCACCAGAGCGAAGAATATAAAAGTAGAGAAACCAACCAGCAGATATTGTAGTTTAAAATGAGAACTTAATTCAAAAAAAATGTTGAGTTTTCCTAAATAACCGACTATTGACAATACGGCATTTACAGTTGCTGCGATAATAAACCATTTTAAAATTACGTACTTTAAGCTAATATTTTTATTGGGGATGCTGTGCAGTACCGCCCATTTGAGCTTGATTTTAAGGTCGTTGGTAATCGGCAATTTATCAATTTCTTTTACCAGTTGTTCTGGCTGTTCCAACTCTCGCCGCTTTTGATAAAATCTCACCAGCAAGCTATCTACCACAAAATAACTAAAATAATTGGCAACAAATCCTGCAAATACCAACACACCTAAGCCGATCAGCATACCAAAGGAACCGCCGACTTTGACCAAACCCGACCAAACGGCTGCGTCACCTGTTTTACCTGTAGCTAATATGGCTAAAAATAGCATTAAACCAGGCAAGCCGAGCGTGATTGTGTTTCTGATGATAGAGTCCATTATACAATTTGAGATTTTAGATTGAGAATGAATCATGCAGTTTTTAGGGCAATGCACACCCCACCTATTGACTTAAGAGCGATTTTACAAAATCGGGCTAGTCCTTAAATTTCATAAATTTCTAACGGTAAGTTGTCGGGATCTCGGAAAAATGTAAATCGTTTTTCGGTAATCTCGTCAAGGCGAATTTTTTCTACTTCTACTTGTTTTGATTTTAAGTAAGCAACTGATGCTTCTATGTCTTCAACTGCAAAAGCTAAATGTCGCAAACCGCAAGCTTCAGGATTATTAACTCTTTCAGGAGGATGGGGAAATGAGAAAAGCTCGATAGTGTCGCCGTTTCCGACTTGCAAATCTAGTTTGTAAGAATTCCTCTCGGTTCGGAAAGTTTCTTTGATAATGGAACATCCCAATACTTCTACATAAAAATTTTTCGATGCTTCGTAATCCGAGCAAATAATCGCCACATGATGTATTGCCTTTATTTTCATATTACAAAAGTTAGTTATTTGCGTTTTTATGAGATGTTGCACCATTCTGAATAAGCTTTTTATGAACAGGCTTTCCGGCCTGTGAAGCGAGAAAATTCACTTTTTCTGGAACAGGCATCTTGCCTGTTCTTGAGAATGGTGCCAGATGTGAGGTTTTTTCAAATGCACAGCACGCTATTAACAATTATATTTGACGATCGCAGACTCTGCGAGAAACCCTGCTAAATTCAGCGCGAGTGGGCTTTATTTTCCCCCGCCCAAATCTTAACCAAAAAAATTCTGCAAAAAAAGTACCCTACCTTGATAAAATGAGAGTTTTGCAGTCAATCCCCCAATTTGCATCTCAGGAGACAAGCACTATGGCCCGCATGTATTACGACACCGACGCGAACCTAGACCTCTTAGCCAACAAAACGATTGCTATCATCGGCTACGGTTCCCAAGGACACGCCCACGCCCTCAACCTCAAAGACAGTGGCATGAATGTCGTTGTCGGTTTGTATCCCGGTAGCAAATCTGCCGCCAAAGCAACCGACGCGGGTTTAACAGTTCACCCGGTAGACAAAGCAGCCGCCGCCGCTGACTTCATCATGATTTTATTGCCCGATGAAGTTCAAAAAACTATTTACAAAGAACAAATTGAACCGAACCTTTCTGAAGGAAATGTTTTAGCATTTGCTCACGGTTTTAACATTCACTTCGGCCAAGTTGTTCCCCCTGCCAATGTAGACGTAGTAATGGTTGCCCCCAAAGGCCCCGGACACTTGGTACGCCGGACTTACGAACAAGGGGAAGGCGTTCCGAGTTTGTTTGCAGTATATCAAGATGCTTCCGGTCAAGCGCGCGATCGGGCAATGGCCTATGCTAAAGGTATCGGCGGCACCAGAGCCGGCATCCTGGAAACAACTTTCCGCGAAGAAACAGAAACGGATCTTTTTGGCGAACAAGTAGTTTTGTGCGGCGGTTTGAGCGCCTTAATTAAAGCTGGATTTGAAACTTTAGTTGACGCCGGATACCAACCGGAATTAGCTTATTTTGAATGTTTGCACGAAGTTAAACTTATCGTTGACTTAGTAGTAGAAGGAGGCCTCGCCAAAATGCGCGACAGCATCTCCAATACCGCAGAATACGGTGATTTAACTCGCGGCCCCCGCATCGTCACGGATCAAACCCGCGCCGAAATGCGCAAAATTCTCAGCGAAATTCAATCCGGTCAATTTGCCCGCGAATTCGTTCTGGAAAACCAAGCCGGCAAACCGGGCTTTACCTCCATGCGCCGTCAGGAAGCAGAACATCCTATTGAAGAAGTTGGTAAAGATTTGCGAGCTATGTTTAGCTGGTTGAAAAAGCACGCTTAATCAATTTTAGATTTTAGATTTTAGATTTTAGATGGGAGGGTCAATCTAAAACAGTCCTGGACGTATAACCTCTATCTGTAGGGTGTGCATTGCACACCTTACCGCTGGGAGGAAAATCTAAAATCTCAAGTTTAATCGATTTTAGATTTTAGATTTTAGATTTTAGATGGGAGGGTCAATCTAAAACAGTCCTGGACGCATAACCTCTATCTGTAGGGTGTGCAATGCACACCTTACCGCTGGGAGGAAAATCTAAAATCTCAAGTTTAATTGATTTGAGATTGAAGGAAAAATCTAAAATCTACAATCTCAAATCCTCATGTTTGGTTGGGCTTCGCTTAACCCAAGCTACAAGAAAATGGCTAGGTATTGTTAAAGAAACCGGGTTTCTTGCTGGTAGCTCAAAACTATGGGCTGGGACTAGGACTTTTTTGCAATTTATCAATATCCTGTTGCCTTTTCTCGTTGAAATCTCTAGGCCTCAACCAATCTGGCCACAACCCGACGAAGAACTTTCGACTTGCCACGCTAGTATCTCTTACAGGTTTGGGGAGAAAAGTTAAAGTATCACCGTAAAGGGTAAACAGGACTGCCAACAGAAGCAACAGCGGGATAAGATTTTTTTTAGGCATGGCAGTTTGGGAGTAGAGTTTGTGAAAGCAGTTTGTTATATTTTGCCCTTGCACGGACAAAAAATATCAGCAACGGCTCAAGAATAAAAATAGACCTCAGCAATCTCGGACACGGCCGTGCCGTTTCCCTACCCCAAAATCATCAATCTTCTTCGATGAAAGATGTAACCATCGCCCGATTAATTGTAGTCCAAGGGCACGGCGCGGTGTCCTGACTGTGGGTAATATCAATTCCGATGTCACCGGATTTGATATTGTATCATGTCCGATCGATTGACCGTAATATAACGGCCGGGGCGGGTTTTTGAGATTGGAGATTGTTGGCAGATATTGGCAGGTTTACCCGCCCCTACCTAATTTCGGGCGAAGCGGAGGGAATTGACCGGACATCATATTACTTAATGACTAATGAATAATGACTAATGAATAATGACTAATGACTAATCACTACTTATTTCCTTGAATGAAAGTTTGGATAACTGCATTAGTTTCAGGGGGAATTTCTGTTACCATCCGCACCGGTATTGCTGGTGTTGAAGCAAATTGCGCGTATTCTGGTGTAAGAAAAACAGCATATTTGTCAGCTTCGGCAGTTAGTTGAGCGGCCGTTGCCAAAGTTACAGCTTTAATATAATTGCGTATGCTAACAGCTTGGTCGCCCACAACTTCATCGCCGCTAATTACTGTGTTCGGCCTGCGAACTTGGTTTAAAGTTGTACTCGGATCTTTGACGCTTAAGTGGGTTCCTCCTACAAAACCGACTAGCCATTTGGGAGATGGAATTTTTGGGAATCCGGCAATTTGTTCGGCTAAGGCTGGAGTTGTTTTGTCCGCAGAAGATGCTACTATTAAGGTGGGAATCTTAATTTTACTTAAGCCACTTTCTCCAAATAATAATGATGCGATCGGATTCATGGCGATCGCCCTTTTAATCCTCGCATCCCGCAATTGATACCGTTCTTCGGGCAATCCGGCCGCCGCGCACTGAATGCCTTCACCCAAGCTGAACCCAATCAAATCCCCCTGACACCTTTGTTTGAGTCCGCTCAATTGCAGTTCGGCGCCGGCTAAGGACAAGGCTGTGGCGCCGCCAAATGAATAACCAATTATTACCGATCGGTCGATCGCGATTTTCCCCTGCAAATTATCATCAGTTTGGTTCAATTTTGTCAGTTCGTCGAGTACAAAACAGATGTCTTTGGGACGGTCTAAAAACTCTTGAGGAGCTAGCAAGGGACACTTCCCCGCGATCGCAGCATTGGTATTCGTTTCATTGCTGCCCGGATGTTCTAAAGCTGCTACCACATAGCCGTGAGACGCCAAATGCTCGGCTAAGTAGCGCAAATCCGTGCGGACGGAACCCAACCCGTGAGAAAAGACGATCGTCGGTTTGTCGGCTGTCGCAGCTTTCGACCAATACACGTCAACTGGAATAGGTCGATTGCGGGCGCTATCGTTCAAATCTAGTGCGAGTACCCGGACGGAATTAGGGCCTGCTTGGGTGGGATCGAAAGGCAGGTTAAACGCGGGTTTAACCGCTGCTAGCTGAGGCGCGATCGCCGCCATAAATCGCTGAGTTTGCCAAAAACTTGCGTTCATATTTCCCAAAACTGTGAAAGCTCGATCGAGATCCACCACTACCCGCGAACTCGGATAAGATTCAATGAAACTCAATACCGATAATCCTTCCGGCGCGTTTGCTCCCTGCACCAAAGCCGCTCGCAGCGCTTCCACACCCGCACCGTCGCGCCTGGGTATGACTGTAGTCAAATCGGTCAGGATGGCAGTGCCAATGCCCGTATTGAGCAAGTTGCTCAGGCCGACTGCATTTAAGGGAATTTTCGCTTGCAGCGCCCGAAAAATTTTACTCCGCTGTTCGTCAGACAGTAGATTGGCGTAGGCTTGCAGTCTTGCGGGGACTTTTCCTGTTTCTGCAAGTTCCCGCAAATCCGCAACCGATATTGACGATTCTAAAATACCTTTGCGGACAACAACCGTTTCTGCAGCTTTTACAGAGGATGTCGCGCCGCTGAAAGGATTAATCGAAATCGAACCCAAAACACTCGCCAGTGAAGAAAACCATCTGAAATTTTGTCTGATGCTCATTTTTACCTTATTGAACTATGAGGGGGTAGATCACCATATTCTCAAAATTCTCCCAGATACCGAGAAATTGTCCTAGATGCCGAGAAATTGCCTTCATCGGAGTGCGATCGTCAAGGCCTCTACGCATATTTACTTGTCGATCGCACATTCCGTACCTAAGTGCACTTCTTCTGCAGGTGCTAATGATGATGAGTTGAAGGATTTTTTAATACGCAGGTCAATCGATTTTCGATTTTCGATTTTCGATTTTCGATTGACTTGCGCGAGATAAATGCTCTTTCTTGAGGATTTTCGATTTTCGATTGATTCCACGGATAAATGACGTGGCGGGTACCACCTTTGAAATTCTCGGTCAAAAAATACAAACTTCGCGAGTGAAAAGAGCGTTCTAGTGTATTTGCCAACCTCGCAAAAGTGCGGAAATTTTGCCAGCCATTCTGTTGGAATAGCATTAAATATAAGACTTACACAATTGTCACAAATAGGGCTTAAATTTTAGGTATGTAGTTGCGCTTTAGCGCTCTTTCCTAAGCTAAGAAAGAGCGCTAAAGCGCAACTACATACCTTTGTTTAATTTGCCAGTTGGCTTTAGTCCTAAAATATTAACCGCAGATGAATGCTGATTCATAACATCATCGGCGGTTAAAATCTTCCTCAAGATACAGGAAAATAAACCACAAGCATCGAAATATTTGGGTGAGTTCTGGCGATCGCTTCCGGTTCCTTGAGAGTTCCCGGTTTTTCCCACAAATTTTGTTGCTGAGAAATTGTTGTTAAAATCAGCAAATCGTGTTCTAACAAATTCTGCGAAACTAGCTTGATAAAATTTCCCCGCACCCGATTTACTGGTATCTCAGAGAGAATTTCCACCTCCGCCGCACTTTTGTTGCTTTGTTCCCGTTTTGTCGCGACCAACAACACTTGCAAACTCGCCTTGAGTTCCTCGGCTAAACTCTTAGCAATATTCACGGTTTCCTGAAATCCAAACTGCGTCAACTCGCCCTCAGTTACCGCCAAAATAATTCTGGCTGTATTCTGGAGAGGATCGGGAAATCGAGCAATCAGTACGGGTACGGGCGATCGCCTTACCACATTGTCAATGATGCTGCCAAAAAAATTGTCGCGAGTCGTGGAAAATCCCTTCCAACCGCAAACTATTAAACTAGCCTCGCGTTCGGTTGCACTCCGCAGGATTCCGCGATCGATCGCATCATCTATCCTCGCGATCGGTTCAACCGCACAAGCAGCAGCATGGGCTACAGTTTCCGCAGCCGTCAAAAGTTGAGTTTGCTGCATTTTATCTGCGGGCGAAATTGCTTCGCCGCGATCGGACAAAATATGCAGCGGCAGCAAAGTTCCCTGAGATGTTTTTGCTAAAATTAAAGCCAAACGCAGCAAATTATCTTCCGTATTCGGATTAGCAACAGGCACTAAAACTCGTTCTCCCCATAAATGCTTTCCCGAAGTAGCAGCCGGCAAACTCGACCCCGGCTGCTGCATTTCTTGACCCCACCGAGATACAATCCAAGGAGAAGCGACACAAGTTACTAAAATCATGGCAATGATGCCGTTCACCGTGACGCGATCGACCAATTTAATGTCAAAAGCAACCGTAATCGCAGCCAAAGTAGAAGCAGCTTGAGCAACAGAAAGACCGAACATTACCATAATGCTGGGAAACTCAAAACGAAATAATTTCCCCGGAATCCAAGCTGCCAAAAACTTGCTCGCCACCTCAGCTAAAATCATCACCGCCGCCACCAACAAAGACTGCGGCTGCTTTACCAAAATTAGCGGGTCAATTAACATCCCCACAGAAATCAGAAAAAACGGGACAAACAGCGTATTGCCAATAAACTCAATCCGATTCATCAGGGGACTCATTTTGGGAATAAGTTGAGTAATGGCAATTCCCGATAAAAATGCACCAATAATTGCCTCAATTTCAATTAGTTCTGCTGCGTATGAAACTAGAAATAGGGTAGCCAATACAAATATAAATTCGGCATTTTCGTCGTGTCCGAATTTCTTAAAAAACCAGCGACCGATTTTGGGAACGCCCCACAAAGTACCAAAAGTGTAGATAGCCAGAGATGGAATGAGAAACAGCCAAAATTCGAGAGTGAGATTTCCTTTGAAAGCTTTGACAACAATTGCCAGCACCAACAGCCCCAACACATTCGTAATTAAAGTCCCGCCCAAAGTCGCAGTAATAGTCTGAGTTCGCATCAATCCCAATTTTGTCAGAATTGGCAGCGCTAAAAGCGTGTGCGTAGCAAAACAAGAAGCGACTAAAATTGAAGCCAGCCAGCTATATCCCAACAGCAGCATCGCTGCTGTCCCCAATATCATCGGTAGCGAAAAAGTAGCCATCCCAAATATGACAGCTTTGTCCGCATTGAGTTTGAGGTCGTCGAGGCTAGTTTCCAGTCCCGCTAGGAACATCAAAAACAGCAATCCTACAGTACCTAACAAAACAATAGTAGCGTCGCGTTGCAGCAAATTGAGACCGTTTGGCCCGACAATTACGCCAGCAATAATTAAACCCACTATTCCCGGCAGTCGCAAGCGCTCAAATAACAGCGGCGCAAGTAGCATGATTGCTAAAAGAACTAGAAAAACGGGAACGGGAGCGGTAATCGGACCGGAAGTTAACATAAATTTCACCCTAAATATTGGGAGCGAACTGCTACCATTTTTAAAAGAAAATAACCAAAATATCTATCAATCTAAAGAGGTATTCTCAATTAATTGCAGCGTAATTGGTAATGAGTAGGACTGGGCGGTAGCAACTCGGTTTATTGGTAAAATACGGGTTTAATGACTAGAAATTGGGTGGATCGCAAACTCCTCTAAAAAAAACTATATTTTTTCCTGGAGGCACAAAAAGCAGGTTAAGAGTCAAAATAACAGGTTGTGAGCGATCGACGTTAACGCCGAAACCTGGTTTTTTATCCTATTTGCGTCCACCATTATTTAGGTATCAAATGCAGGGGGACACATACCCATATCCCAAGATTGAGCTTGGCAAACTCGGTCTAATTCAGAAACCCCGTTTCTTATTAAAAAAACCTGGTTTTTCACGACAACAGACAATTTAAATGAGTTAGTCTTGGACGCGAAAAAACCAGGTTTCTACGCAACGTACTTAATCGTACCCTTACGGTAGCTAAGTATGTATTTGTTGTCAAGATTTGTCCATCTAATTTTCAATTATAGGCTAAGCTAGCGACACAATACTAGCTCGCTCGTAAGGCAATCTGTTTGTCGGCAAAACCTCCAGATTAATTTGCAACGAATCCAAAGCCGGATTTTCTGCTAGCAGCTTTTGCGTCAAACTCTTATTAAGAATTTCCCAGAAATCTGTTTCATTGGGATAATCAGTCAAGAAACTGTCGATGCTTTTGTAAATCGGCACAAAGTCGGGATACTCATCCTGCGTAATTCCTGGTTTGTACTGATATTTGACATCTATATTGAGGTTATTCAAGCCCTGGTGATCGATCGAGTAATTAGGAATCTTGAAATCCCAGGCTTCACCTAAGTTACCATCTTGAGTGCGAGTAACGGTACTGCTGCGCTCGTAAGGCAATCGGTTCGTCGGTAAAACATCCAAATTAACCGTCACAGAAGAAATTGCCGGGTTGTCCGCAAGCACTTTTTGGGTCAGATTTTTGTTGACAATTTCCCAAAAATCTGTTTCGTTCGGGTAGTTAACTAAAAAATTGTCAATGCTCTTGTAAATCGGCACAAAATCAGGATACTGATAATTTTGAATCCCATCTTTGTACTTATAATTTACATCAATATTCAGGTTGTTTAACCCTTGATGATTAATTGGGTAATTTGCCAATGTAAAATTCCATTTCTGCGTCAGTCGATCATCGGACGGAAAGAAAGCAATTCCTATTGGACGCTGTAGCTTGCTGTCGGGAGGGACAAAAATAGAACTGTTACTCGACCCAGGATTTCCCGATATTGGCAGCGGTTCGTCAGTCTTGCCATTATACCGCAAAATAGCGCCTGCAGCGTTAGCATTGGCGCGGTTGTCAAAGCCAACTGCAAACAAATTGCCGATCGGCGAAAAAGCCAAACTACCTACATAATTGCTACTGGGCGAAGTATCAGTATAATTGGTAGATAAAACTTTGACCAATTCCCCACTTTTTAAATTGTAGCGCCTGATATCGTTAGCAAAATCGCTGACATAAAGGTCGCCGTCAGCGGGCCCGATTGCCATTCCCAAAAGACTTGTAAATCCCTGACTGCGAGGCGAAGGATCGGGCGAAGCAAAGATACTTGACTGCCGGGTTTGCGGGTTGTAACGCAGCACCTGACTGGGGAAACTTGCGCTAAAATCTGGTTTACCATCGCGAGCAACACTCCCCTGCGTTGTCACGTACAAATTGCCGTCAGGAGCAAACAGTAAACCGTTCGGACCATTCAATCCTCCCGCTTGCTGATTTCCCGCAGCAAATACATCAATAAATTGTCCTGTTTTGCCGTTATATCGGAGAATTTGGTCGCTCAAAAAACTGCTGACATAAAAATTACCGTCAGGGCCAAAAGCTAAACCGTAAGGGCGAAACAATCCGCCAGTTTCATCGACCGCCGTGTTCGGATTATCGCCGACAAACTTGTCAATAAATGCGCCAGTAATTCCGTCATACCGCAATACCGCAGATGCTGTCGGTTCTCCCGAATTTCCGGGCTTTTCGCCGCTAGTAACGTAAATGTCCGACCGATCGTCGCCATTGCCATCTGGCCCAAAAACGATCGTATCTGGATTTGACAAACCGCCGCTTCCCGGTGAAATAAATTCGCCTAGAAAATTGCCGGTATTGCCGTCAAACCGAAGTACATTATTTCCCCTGCTATTGCCAACTAGGAAAGTTCCTTGAGGATTGCTGGGTTGAGTTCTAGTAACTTTGCTGGTGCGGCTGTAGGGCAAGTTTGCGCTTGGCAAAACGTTTAAATCTATTTTAATTGCCGCCAAGGCCGGATTTTCGTTGAGGATATTTTGAGTCAAGTTTTTATTGAGAATTTCCCAAAAATCTGTTTCGTTAGGATATGTGGTTAAAAACTTATCAATGCTATTGTATGTTTGCACGTAATCGGGATATTCAGTGGAAGCGATTCCCGGCTTATACTGGTAATTGACATCGAGATTGAGCGTGTTTAATCCTTGGTGAGTGATTGCGTAGTCTTTTAAGGAAAAATTCGCATCTTCTTTGATTTGACCGGAACGACTGCGGAAAACTGTACTTGCTAGATCGTAGGGCAATATATCCGTTGGTAAAACTTCAATTTGAATCGTAACATCTGTCAGTACCGGATTTTCATTAAGTATCTTTTCCGTCAAATTTTTGTTAACAATTTCCCAAAAATCTGTTTCGTTCGGGTAGTTAACTAGGAAGTTATCAATACTTTGGTAAATTGGCACAAAATCGGGATATTCGTTCTGGGTAATTCCCGGTTTTAATCCGTAACCAACTTTGAGGTTTAGGGTGTTTAAACCTTGGTGCTCGATGGTGTAATCTTTAAAATTGAAAGCCCAGTTTTCATCAGGAAATAGGGAAGAAGTTTGGGATAGGGTGAGTTCTGACCCGCCACCACTATCGCCAACAGCAAAATCCATCCCTGTCAGTTCGTCTCTCTGAACTTGAGGGGAGACAGCGGTCTGGGATTTTATACTACTATCAACTTTAAGATTGTCGCCTCCTGACGGTTGGAGACCGAAGTCGGTGAATGGCTCAAAAAGGTCGTTAGCGAAGCCCTCGTAGAGGATCGCGCTACCAGTCGCAGCGGCAGCCCAATCGGATTGTTGAGTCAAATCGTAGCTGGTATCAAATAAATCACTGGTATCGCCGACGGCAATTTGGCCGCTCCGATTTGAGCGATCGAAATTATTGAATAAGTCTAGTATTGCCGCTGAAACACCCACAACATTTCTCGGAATCTGATTTTCTTCAAACAGTCCTGCTGTGTTAAACATAACCTATTTTTTTAGATACACCCGCCATCTGGAAGGAATTTGAAAAATTATACCCTTTTTTCTAAAAAAGTCAAGTACCTTAAAAAGTGTTTTATAGTAGTTGACCAAAATTAAACTTACCAAAATTAAACCGGAAATTTGTCCCCTTTCTCAATCCTCTCGTTTGCCGTTGCATCAGTATTGTTCAAATGCCAAACAGTCAACAGTCAATAGAAATTTCTGCGAAAAACCGGATTTCTAGTTCCCCGCGCACAAATCCTGATTTGGCATACCCCTAAAAAAGGAATACGTGCTTTTATCCCTTGCTCTTCCCTATTTAAAATCTAAAACCGGGAAAGGTTTCGCAGCTTCCATCTGCGCCGCTAAAGCAATTAAAGTTGCTTCCGCCGCCGGTCGCCCGATAATTTGAATTCCCACGGGCAAACCGTTGTTATCTAAAATGGCAGGAAGTGCGATCGCAGGCAAGCCGCTAGCATTAAACGGCGGACAAGGAGCAATCCAATTAATGATCCGCTGCAAAGTTTCTTCAAAACTCAAATCCGCCCACTCCCCAACCCGGATTGGCGAGTGCATATAAGTGGGCAAAACTAACACATCAAATTTTTCAAAGAATCCCACAATCCGCCGTGAAATCACCTGCATTTGATTCACCGCCCGCAAATATTCCCCAGCCGAAACAGTTCTTTCTAACAGCCATCGATTCATCGGTTCCAAAGCAGGGCCTGGAATGCCGCTTGCCGCCGCCCCAGACTGCCAAATTGCCGTAAACGGTTCGATTAAACCCGTAAAATCCGGGCATCCAGGTTCGACATCGTGACCCAAATCTGTCAATAATTTTACTGTTTCGAGTACCGCTTGCTGACAGGTAGCCGAAGCCTCGCCCACAGGGGAAATAGTCGTAGAAAAAGCGATTCGCAGTTTGCCCGACTCTTGACGGGAAGCCTCTAGAAACGTCGGATTTGCATCGGGTAGCCAGTACGGATCGCCTGTTGTGTAGCCTGACATCACGTCCAAAAGTGCTGCGGCGTCAGCTACAGTGCGCGCCAGGGGGCCGTTGGCAGAAATGCCGCTGAGGTAATCTCCGACAGGTGCCCAGGAAACTCGCCCCCGCGAGGGTTTAATGCCCACTAAACCGCAGCAGGAAGCCGGGCCTCGAATCGAACCGCCGCCGTCTGAACCTTGGGCGATCGCGCACAAACCCGCTGCTACAGCGGCCGCTGAACCTCCGCTGGAACCTCCGGGCGTATAGTCTAAATTCCAGGGATTGCGCGCGGGCGGGAAACCTTCGGGTTCGGTGTAAGGTAATGAGCCAATTTGAGAGGTGGCTGTTTTGCCGAGAATGTTAAATCCCGCTGCTTTGATCCGCCATACTACTGACTCGTCGTAGGCAGATATCTTGCCCAGCAAAGCCTGAGTCCCGTAGGTACAGGGAACGCCGGTAACTGGTGTCAAGTCTTTAATGGCGATGGGTACTCCGAAAAAAGGTGGCAATTCCTGTGATTTGTTTAACCTAGCTAGTTGTTCGGTTTGAGATTGTGCTAGGGCGATCGCCCGATCGGCCGTTACTGTAAAATAACTGCCAAGCTCAGGGTTTAATCGCTCAATCCGTTCCAAGTACAGATTGACAATTTCTAAAGGCGACACCTCTAGGGCGCGAATCGACTCCGCCAACTCTATAGCTGGAGTAAAAGCCCGATCGACAGAATTCATCGGTTTAAGTCCTTTATAGTTGGATCAAAGTATCAATTTATACTACTTGCCTGCGTAAAACTCTTTCCGTTAAAAAATTTATCCAAAAATGTGGGAAATCCATATTTGGTTGTAGAGCGAGAGTGAGCGCATCCTCCTATTGGCAGAATATTTGCTTTGTATTGCACCAGCAGAACCCGATCTTGCGGTAGACTGAGGAGAACAGTTAAGCTTTTGTGCAAGAGACGCACAATGGCGATCGGCATTGTCTAAACTTCCACAAATCATCTGTTCGAGTCAGCCTTCTCACCAATTTAAGGTAGCGCATATGACACAACAGCATCCGCCAGCTCCTCGCCCGCCCGTACCCGGAGCTCCCCCGCCACCAGGAATGCCCCGTCCTCCAGCTCCCGGGATGCCGCCCAGAGCAGCAGGAATGCCACCAGCACCGCCGCCGGCACCAGCCCCGCCCCCCGCAGCCGCGCCCAAATCCTTCGCCACACCTAAAAACCCGAGCTTTAGCAGCGGCGGATCTCCGACTTTGAAAGAGCTAGTCCTCCGAGCCAAAGATGAAGGAGTATCCGACCTTCACCTCGGAGTAAACGAAGTTCCCCGCTTCCGCACCCGGGGCGAGATTGCCGACATCGGCTATCCACCGACGGATTTAGATACGTTTTTTGGCTGGTTGCACGAGTGCATGAGCGATGAAGAAATTGAAATTTTCCAAAAAACCTTAGATTTTGACGGCGCTTTCGACTTCGGGTTCGTCCGCATTCGGATCAGTTGCATGGACTCCTTGGCCGGCCCGGCAATGGTGCTGCGGCTAATTCCTTCCAAAATAATGACACTGGAGGAATTGAAGCTGCCGGAGGTCTTTAAGAAAATATGCGGCTACCACAAAGGGCTGATTTTGGTGACGGGTCCGACAGGTTCGGGTAAGTCTACCACCTTGGCAGCGATGATCGACTACATCAATAAGACTAAAGCCTACAATATCATCACGATCGAAGACCCGGTAGAATTCGTACACGAAAGCAAAAAATCCTTGATCAAGCACCGGGAAGTCGGCAGGCACACCCTCAAGTTTATGAACGCTCTCAAAGGCGCTCTGCGGCAAGACCCGGACATGATGCTAGTAGGAGAAATTCGGGACAGAGAGACGGTGGAAATCGCCCTCAAAGCCTCTCAGACAGGTCACTTAGTTGCAGGAACCCTGCACACCAACAGTGCGATTAAAACCCTGAACCGGATTCTGGATATGTTCGGGCCCGAAGAACAGGAAGCCATACGGGTTTCCATTTCCGAATCCCTAGTGGCGATTATTGCTCAACTGCTGTGCAAAACCACAGACGGGAAGCGGGCTGCTTTCCACGACGTTTTGATCAATACCGACGTGGTTAAGGAATACATTCTGAAAGGTCAGAATGAGGAAATCAATCAAATTATGATTAAAGATACTTATGAAGGCATGACGACGATGAATAAGTCGCTCTACGGCCTTTATCAAGAAGGTCGGATTACCGAAGACCTTTGTGTGGAGAACTCGCCGTTCCCTAACGAAATGGCTCAGATGCTGCGAGGCCGAGTCTAAAGGTCGAGTGTTAACAGTTAAAAGTTAACTTTTAACTGTTAACTTTTAACTTTTATTGGTGTACTTCATTGAAAGTCGATCGCCCGATTTTGCCAGAATTTTTCAAAGGCATTGCGCTGTTTACACCAGGGGGAGACTTAATCTATTGTATAGACTCCCGCAAGCAAACTCAGTGGCACTTGCAGTTGTGCGTAGCTCTACAGGAGATACTGGGTTTGTCGGAACCGCCGCATTTTCTAATTCCTTGCTATACGGCAACCGTTGACTGCTGGCTCGATCGGAACGATCGGCAGTTGCGGGTTGCTGCCGAGGCATACCCCCCGGTGCTGCGACATCAAACGCTGCTAAACGCCATTTTTGGAACTGGCGACTTGGTTTGGCATCCCCGCAGCGAAGAAATGTGCGAACCGATGGCGATCGCTATTTATCACCAACAATTCCCCGAACTTTGGGAAAATCACGAATTAATTGTACAGTATGCCAGTCCCCAAGATCGATCGGACTCGATCGGTTCGATCGTATCTCCCTCATCCTTCCCGCAATCGCACCCGCAATCGCAGCAGACTCCGCTTCCCAAACAAACAGCACTCACCCCACCGCCACAAACTCAAGGGTACGTTTTGCGCCTCTTTGTTTCCGGCAGCAATCCCAGCACCGAACGCACCCTCGAAACTTTACACCAGTTCTTAGAGAAAAGCCTCGATCGTCCCTACACTTTGAAAGTAATTGATGTTTTGAAACATCCAGAACAAGCTGAGGCAGATCAGATTTCAGCAACTCCTACTTTGATTAAAATCTGGCCGAAACCCGTGCGGCGAATTGTCGGCGAATTGAACGATGATGAAAAAATAATGCGGCTGCTAACCTATTCAGAATTTTAGATTTGGGCGAAGATTTTTGCGATTATTTAATACTGGCGATCGCCGGTTGACTCGCCATTGAATTAACAACATAGTCCTGGACGCGCGATCGTTTGGAAACCAGTTTTTTTTACGAAAAGACGCATCGGGGCCCAGATTCGGTAAAAAACCCGGTTTCACCAGCCCCGATGCGGTTTAGGGAGTCGTGGACTCAGGCTTCTCAAAAACACCCGGTTTCTCGCGGTCGCGATCGAGCGTACAAGCTAATCCGTATTTAAATTGTATGGTAAAAGAAACTTTCACTCTTGTGGAGCGGGCAGGATATCCGCCCTCAACATACAATTTAAATGCAGTACAGCTTCTGACCAAATTACCTGAAGAAATCGGTTTTTTGCGTCCAGGACTGTTAGGTTAACTTACTTTGCTGAAAAATTTCGGTAAGGTGCGCCAATACGTACATCCTTCCAAAATTGTGAAGTAGCAGAACTGAAGGCAGAAGTTTCTCGACTTAAAGAGGAACTGGATGCGGCACAAAAAGTGATTGCCGACTTACATCAGTAAAACCAGGCTCTTCGACAAAAGGTGTTAACTCCAGAAAAATGCGATGCTTTTTGAATGAAAGTTTTCAGGTTACTGAATTTCCTTGACTAGCCGTGAATTCCAAGGACACCAGTACAAACCTGGTAAAAATGCTCCACCCGCTTCATCAAGGTGGTCTTCGACGTACCCAATATTAGCATCACAAACTTCTATCGCGAAGCTAAAGAAGCCGATAGACGCTGGATCTAATTGATAGCTCCATTTTGAATTGTAGGGAGCAGGTCTTTTTATAATTCTTCCCATTACATGGGTTTCATCTTTCTGGGTTCCATTGAGTATATTCCGGGCTTGTTGGATCTTACTCTCATCAGTGAGCTCAATAACGAATTGATCGGGGGCGGGTGGGGTTTCCAAGACAAATCTGGCAGGTGCAGCCGCGTATGATGGAGCACTAAAGCTGATACCCAGCATACCAACAAGAGCCAATACAGTTAGTCCTCGACGTATGAGAGAAGTTAGTTTTTGAAATAGATTCATGGTAAAAACCTCTTTACTTGCCAAAACAAATCCTACCACTGTGCTGCAGTGATTATTACTGCACCTCACATTCCGCACCCTCAACTGTCACATCGAAGGAAAAGAGCTTTAAATAGTTACTAAGTAAGGGTTTTAGGCTTTCACAGACAAATCCCTCGATCGCTCCGTTATTCTCAATAGCTAACAATTTTTAAGAATAAATTGGAGTAATGATTCGTACAACCCCCATTGTTTTGTTCCTAAAAAACAGTGTGACAGTTCAGGGTGCGAAATGTGGATCAGAAACTGGTTTTTTTTACGGAAAGACGCCTTGTAGACAGCAGATTCAGTAAAAAACCCGGTTTCACCGGCCCCGGTGCGATTTAGGCCCACTTGCGGCTCCTCCACTGTCACAATCGGTTTTTGCGTAATTTGGTGAACCTAAATAGTCACTTTTTATATATAAAAGTCGTAATTGGACTGGCATCGCCAGTTCAATTTCGCCAAACTCCGAAAATTCGTAGTGTGACACTTGGCTGGTGCGGAATGTGGGTTTAGCCAGTCCTGGACGCAGGCTTCTCAAAAAAACTCGCTCGATGGTTGTCGCGATCGATCGTATATGACCAAATTACTTGAATCAACCGCGTTTTTGCGTCCAAGACTGTTATACCATTTTTCTAAAGATGTGCTAGAGATAAAGAATGTAAGATCCAAGACCATCCTGTGAGAAAACCAAT